>WTAE01000110.1 GCA_013139765.1 Sulfurovum sp. | reverse complement strand
CAAGCAGATGGTACACACTCTGTACTTCGTATACGTGAGATGAAACACCTTGCAGAAACATCGGGGAACCAGCAATTTGAGTGGATGTTCAAAAAAGAGGATGGCACACTCTCCTGGATAGACATTATGATGACATCTATCATTCTTAATGAGAGAGAAATTTTGTATGTGGTGTGTAAAGATATTTCTAAGAGAAAAGAGATGGAGAAGGAACTTTCACAGCAAAAAAATGCACTGCACTACAGAGCCAATCATGATGCATTGACAGGACTTCCCAACCGGACTTTTTTTATACATAAATTAAAAGAAGCACTTTCACAGGGTAGGCAAAACGATGAAGAATTTGTACTCATGTTTATTGATTTGGACCGTTTTAAGAAGATTAATGACTCCTTAGGACATGCGGTAGGGGACGCAGTCATTAAGACAATATCAGAGCGTTTAAAATTGCTGGCAGGAAAAGAGAATTTTGTGGCACGTTTAGGGGGAGATGAGTTTGTATTGTTCATGAAAAATGTGAAAAATGATACTGAGATCTTGACACTTGTAACACAAATACTTTCTGGGTTAAAAGAAGAAGTATCCGTGGAACATTACACCTTGTATACCTCTGCAAGTATAGGGATAAGTCGCTATGCACACTATGACACGAATGCAGATAATTTACTTAAATACGCAGATACTGCGATGTACAAAGCCAAAGAAATGGGTGGTAACAGCTATTGTTTTTACACCAAAGAGATGACAGAACTTGCTTATGAACATGTGATGATGGAAAAAGATTTACGTGAAGGCATTAAAAGTGGAGACTTTGAAGTTTATTATCAGCCACAAGTCAATGGAAAAACAGGAGAAATTACAGGATTGGAAGCTTTGGTAAGATGGCATCATCCTGTTGAAGGTCTTTTAGCTCCCGATAGTTTTATTGCACTCGCCGAGAAGACAGGTATTATTGTAGAGCTAGATTTATGGGTGATGGAACAAGCTATGAAGGATGTTTCAAGGTGGTATAAAGCAGGGCTTACACCAGGTGTGTTGGCACTCAATATTTCTATGAGACAGTTAGAGTACCCTTATTTGCAAGAAGTGGTGCAAGAGCATATGGAACGCTATGACTTTAAAGCAGAGTGGTTGGAGTTTGAAGTTACCGAAACAGCAATGATGAAGAAACCTGAAAAAGTGATAGACATTTTAGACGGCTTACACGCCTTAGGGATTGTGATTGCGATAGATGACTTTGGGACAGGCTACTCTTCGCTTTCTCATTTAAAGCGTTTGCCCATTGATAAACTGAAAATTGATCAATCTTTTATTAAAGATATACCTGAAGACAGTACCGCCAAAACCATTGTCAATACGATGATTGTCTTGGCTGAAAGTTTACACTTAGAAGTGATTGCAGAAGGGGTGGAGACAGAAGCACAACACAATTTTTTACTTGAAAATGGCTGTTCCCAAATCCAGGGTCACTACTATTCTGAAGCAGTGACTGCGCGTGAGATTGAAGCCATCTTAAAAACGCAAAGTGACTACGAGGAAAAACTCTTAAGTAACTTTGCTGCGGAGCCTGCCTGAAAGTTGTGGGGTTGGTAGAGGTAATTGTGTGCTTTTTCAGGAATGTTTGTAGGCATATCAAACATTTCAAACTCTTCTTTGGCAGACTGTTTGGCTTTAAAAAGTGCCATTTGTACCCGGCTGTAAAAGTTTGCAGCACCTTCTCCTGAAGTTTCTATGGCTAAGAAATTGGCTTCTGGAAAACGGCTAGTGACAAGCGACTGTACGCCATCGGACACGGCTGAAGAAGGCATACAACCAAAAGGTTTCACAGAGATAGTGAGGTGTGAAAGGTTGTCTTTTACAGACTCAATGAGGTGAGCCACTTCTAAATGTCCTTCTCCCCCTTCACAGTCAAGTGTATAGTACTCTTCACTTAACGCTGCGAGTTTTTCCATGTTAGGAATTTCATAGTCATGTAATCCCAAAGCTTTGGCATACATGCTAAAGTGTACTTTCACCGCTGATTTGGCTAATTTAATGAGAAGACGGCTTTTGACAGAGCTAAAGTCTACTTTCTTGTCTGTTTCAACAGTAAGCTCCTCTTTTTTATGCAGTTTTCTTTCCGCCTCCCAAATACTAAGCATCAAACGGTTCATGATGGGTTGAGGTATACACTCTGCACCCTCCGCTTCTAAAAATCGGTGTAAATTATAGTTGCCATCACCTTCTGTCATAGCTGCCCAAAATTCACCCATGACTAAAACTTTTGCTTTAGGCTGTAAACGGTTAAGTTCCACTTTCTCTAAAATTTTACGACAGTTCCAAAGTGTTTTTGTGAGGTTCTTCTTGTTTGTAAAGGCTGCAGAGACTAAAAGGCGACACTCTTCCATGGCTTTGTCTGTGGCACCCACTTCAAGCTCATAGGGGCGCATCTTGTAGCCTAAAAGGTTCATCACATCGCCAATAAGTACGGCTTTGATTAAGGTGATGAAAAACTTAGGACTTAAGTTGAGTAAAGACTCCTCATCTGACTTTTGAAAGATACCTTTGTCATGTTCAAACGAGGTGATGCGAAAGCCATCAAAACCTGCATCACGTAGGGCTTTTTTATACTCTGTAATGTACATACCAAAACGACAAGGCCCACAACCCCCAGCAGTGACAAAAACATATTTTTGCACAATTTCTTCAGCGCTTAGTCCTTTTTCATCACGCAAGGTTTGTAAATATTTGACGAGATTTCCCACAGTAAAGTAGGTAGGGTTACACTGCCCTCTATTTCCATACGCTTTTCCTGTTTGAAAAGAGGCAAAGTCAGGGTTTGGTAGCGCCACAAAGTTTTCACCTATAGACTCTAGCGCTGTTTCAATGAGTTTGTCTTGCAAAATGGTAAGTCCACCCACAAGCATAATAGTCTCTTTTTTAGGCGCGTATTTGATGGGTTCTTTTGGAACGTCACTCCACTGTGTGGCTTCTTGACCTATAAAATCTAAATTTCCATTTTTGTCAGACATTTTGACCGTACTACATGTTGCACTCATACGAATACTCCTTCTTTGATGTTTTCATTGTTGTGTGTATAGACAGGGCTAAGTTGGTTTTTGTATTGTTCTAAGGTGTAGGCAAAGGTTTTAACCCGTATTTTTATGGATCCACCTGGTTTGTTGGCATCGATGTCATGTAAAGTAAGGTGCGGTGTACGTGAGGCACCTAAAATTTTGTCGATGATGGAATAGGTTGGTGCATCATGCCCACATTTAAAGCTACTCAAGTCAAGTACTGCCACATTGGGGTGTCTGGCTGCAAATTTGGCTGCCCACACTTTTTGTGCAGAGTTAGTAGAGTAGTTTTCTGCCCAAACATCACGGATGTCATAGGCTGAGCTTACGCGTTCTTGTTTCACATCATTTCCAAAGTATTGAGACAAATACGCCTCATCTTTAGGGATGGCACGCATGGAGATGCTTTTAAAGCCCAGCGACTGAAATTCATCGAGTACTTCATGGTTCATGCCTGGGTCTGAGTGGTAAGGTCTGCCTAAAAGTAAAATGACTACTTCATTATTCTCGACTGCAGCATCAAGGATTTCTCGTCCCTCTGCCATGATGTCGGCATCATTTTTGTCAAGTGCTTTCCATGCTTGACTGATGGCCCAATTGTTTTCATCTTCAGTGATACGAAGTTTTTTACCCCAAGTAGCAAAAAGTTGTTTTTTGAGTAAGTCTTTGTTGTCAAAATTCAGAGCATCTTCCACATAATCAATCTCTTTTTCATCAAAGAGGTTTTTCTCTTTAGTAAAAGCAGAGTAAACCACTTTAGGGGTACCAGAGATAATAGGACAAGAAGTTTGTCCCATGGTATGTTTCACATAACCAGGCAGTTCTGTGACTGCAGGAAACCACATATAGTCAAAGTTTTTTCTAGCAAACTTTTTTTCATACAACAGTGCATACACATGTGACTGTGCTACTTTTGCTTGGTAACAAGAGTCTACTGAACCATACTTGGCACCTTCTAGGTACATGTCTTCATTGGAAAAGTCAGAAAAAGTAATGTTTTTGGCATCAACTTCAAGGGCTTCAAGGTAACTACGTAAAAAAGGAGCAAGCGAGTAAATGTTAAGTACTTTGGGAATGGCAATTTTAACTTGACGTCTGTAAGCTCTGTCATGTTTATCTGAGTTTTTAAACGCTCTTGTGACTTGTTTTCGTAAAGTTGGACCCCAACCGCCTAAAGTCACTTTGATTTGTTGTTCTGTGACTGTGTCTTCTTTAGTTGGCGCTTTGTCTAAAGTAAAAGAAGAGACAAACAGCGCGTTGGCCTCTTTTTTAACAAGGTTTGGTGTGTTACTCTGTAAATCTTTTCTTGAATCTTTAAGAATTTTTAGTGCTTCGTGTGACTCAACGGTACCTTCTTCACAAGAAAAACCTGCAATGTAACGCACCGTTTTAGAACTGGGTGTTTTAGTGTCAATGAAGGTACGTGAACAGTTGATGCTACAAAAAGTACAACGTGTCTCTTCATCAGTACGTGAAGTGTATGTCATCTGTAAGGCTTCTTCCATCCCGGAGAAGGTTGCATAGCCTTTTTGTTTTACCACATCTTTTGCTTCTATAGCGGCACCGTATGCACCTGCTTCACCCGGGTGTGGGTGTACATCTACTCTTGCATGAGGTACTTTGTCTTTGATGTAGTCCACCTGTGCTTTAAGGGCTGCCTGGTTGTACTGTGTACCTCCCTGAAGTACGAAGTGGTCACCAAAAGCTGCCAAATTAGGAGCTTGAACCACATACTGCCATATATTTTTTGGAAGGACTTTTGAGATACCTGCAAAGAGTTCTTCTTTACTGTAGCCTTCCTTTTGAAAGTTGACCCTGTCAGTGTCTAAGAAGACGGCACACCCATAGTTAAACATAGGTGTCTGTTTTGCCGCAAAAGCGATATCTGCAAAACCTTCCACCGGCACACCAAACTGTTTTGCCATAGACTGAAGTAAAGTACCGTTACCCGCAGAACACTGGTTGGAAAGACGGAAGTTCTTCATCATACCGTTTTCCATAAAGAGTACTTTGATGTCCTGTCCACCAATGTCACAAATTACATTGATACTCTCTCCAAATGCTTTTTGTGCAGACTTCATATGTGCAATGGTTTCGATGATATTTGCATCTGCATTCAATGCACCACCCAGAACATCTGCTGCATACCCTGTAACACCAAGACCCTTGACATCATAATAGCCGTGAGGATCGTTTGCCTGTATCTCTTGGAGTAATTCCAAGGTATCTTCTATAGGGTTACCTTTTGAGAGTTGATAGACCTTTAATAGCATCTCTCCATTTACATCACAAAGTACTGCTTTTGAAGAAGTGGACCCTCCGTCTAACCCTAAGAAACAGGTTGTTTTTTCTGTCAGTACAGGGGGATTAAAAGGTTTGATGGCATACGCATCTTTAAAGGTTTGTAGCTCTTCTGCTGAAGATACGAGTGGCGTATCGTTATTCTCATTACTCGTTGTGCCTCCTGTATCTACAAGGGTTTTGAGTTGTATAAGTCCTGTAAAAGGTTTGTCATTGTTCGCTTCCCCTTCACCAAAGATGACAGCGCCTAAAGCTGCATAGTATTGGGCATTGTCAGGTACGTTAATAAGTTCATTGATCTTACTTTTATCGTAGTCCACACCTCTTTCATCCCAGATCTCAGAGATACGCATACGCCAACATTCCTGTAAGAAAGGTAAATAGGTGTTAGGCCCCCCAAGAAGCAGGACATTGGGCATGAGTGTATTGCCGCGCGTAAGTACAGTAAGGTTTTGCATGACAATAGCATCGGCTAAAGAGTTCATGATCTCTTCACGAGGTACAGAAGTTTTCACTAGATTTACGATGTCTGTTTCTGCAAAAACCCCACATTTGGCTGCAACATGGTGGAGTTTATCGGTTTGAAACTCAAGTTTCTGTACATCTTCACTCTCCATACCTACTTTCATGGTACATTTTTCTATGGTTGCACCTGTCCCTGAAGCACACTTGTCATTCATGGAAGTAAGTACAGACCTTTTGCCGTCTTCACTTATCTTAAAGTGGATGATCTTTGCATCTTGACCACCCAGTTCGATGACGGCTCTTACCTCAGGATGCTTATGTTCTACAGCTAGGACAACGGCGTTTACTTCTTGTACAAAACGTGCATTGATAGTAGGTGTGATACGTGAGGCTCCAGAGCCTGTGATATAGACTTTGTCGATCTTGTTGTACATTTGGGTATGGTTTTGGGAGAGTTCTTCAAGAAGACGTAAAAGAGTAGGGGCTTGTTTGGTATCGTGTGTGGTGTAGGCTTTGGCTAGGATATTGAAATGTTCATCACAGAGTACATACTTTACCGTAGTCGAACCGATGTCTATTCCCAGTGCATATTTCTCTATCATAATCTTGGTCATATCACCCCTTTTTTAACCCTTTAGGATCGGATTCTTTTTGGGTAGCTCTTAGCGCCCATATGATCCATACTATACCAACTAAAATAAAAGGTACACTTAACATCTGTCCTGTAGTAA
>WTAE01000178.1 GCA_013139765.1 Sulfurovum sp. | reverse complement strand
TTTCTGTTAGCGGAAAAAAAGAGATACTTACAAAGTTTTATGCTCTGTCCAACTCTGTCTCTTGGCTCATGAAACTTCTTCAAAACAAAACTGTCTGGAAACTCGTAGATAGAGATACACAAAGTGTTTACAGACTATTAAGAGAATTTACACCCACAAAGGCCTCCTCATGAAAGAGATGATTCAAGCAGAACTCAATGCCCATCAAGAAACCATTCAAGCCACCATCGCAAACATGGTACCCAATATTGAACGTGCAGCACAAATGATGGTAGAGACCCTTCAGTCTGGCCATAAAATACTACTTTGCGGAAATGGTGGGTCAGCTGCAGATGCCCAGCACATTGCAGCAGAGCTCACAGGCCGCTACAAGAGTGAAAGAAAAGGTTTACCAGGTATTGCCCTTACTACCGATACTTCTGCCCTTACAGCTATTGCTAATGACTATGGGTATGCCAGAATCTTTGACCGTCAAGTAGAAGCGTTAGCAAACAAAGGTGATATGCTGATAGGCATCTCCACGTCAGGGAACTCTGACAACATTATCTCTGCACTTGACTTAGCCAAGTCATTGGGCTGTAAAACACTAGGTTTTTCAGGACGATCCGGTGGAAAAATGAATGAAAGCTGTGACTTGAATCTTGTGGTTCCCTCAGAAGATACCCCTCGTATTCAAGAGATGCACATTCTTATAGGACACATACTTTGTCAAGCGGTGGATGACAGTTACTAAGTCTTAGCCACTTGATTTTTGAATGCTTCAAAGGCTTCTGTTTTTCGAAGTTTTCCTTCTCTATTGTCTACCAAACCATAACCAGGTGCTATGAGTTGGTGCCAATAGACTCTTTGTATTTTTCCACTCTCTTTAGCCGTTTCCAAATACCTCAACATAAAACTGCTGTAGTCTGATTCACTCACACACTCTACCTCTGAGGTAGGCGCATAAGGTGCAGTATTGGAAAGTGGCCAATTGACTTCTGTGATGTAAATGTCAGATGTTGTTTTTGGAGAAAGTTTTGTTAGCGTATAAAGCATAGAAATTTTATTTTTTGTATTAAAAATTCCCATTTGAGTATTGTCAGGGCTTCCACGTCTATCGACATAAAGTAAAGAAGAGAAGCGGTCATATTTGAGTGAGAAAAAGTTAAAAAGCGTGCGAATAGTGTAGTGGTATTCAAAGTCAATGACAGAAGAGCCTATGAGTTTTAATTTTGGGTAGTTGTCATCTCGTATTTTTTGAATAATCTGATACCAATACAGATACTCTTTCATAGAAAAGAATCCCCATTTGGTACGGTTAATGGCATTTCCAATTTGGTATTCGGAGACAAAAGGTGAAAATTTTTCAAATACTGTTTCTATATCTTTTTTCAACAACATAGAATTTTCTATATGTTCTCTGTCTTGCAAGATATTTAAGAGAATTATTTTATCTTTACCAAAAGATTTGGCAAAAGCCACATACTCTTCTATGCGATCTATCTCCCAAAGGGGAAATCGTACCAGTAAATGTTTCACTCCTAGCTCTTCTATAAGGCCTTTTTGTGCTTCACCCTTATCTAGGTCTACACCCATGCCATAAAAGTTATTTTCACTCACTTTTTGACCTCTATACCAAGGCATAAGAAGTATACTAAGAGGAAAGAAGATTATGTTACTCAACAAAAGAGGGAAATAATCCCAAAAATGTTTTATACGCATATTCTTTTTATAAATTTTATCTTTTATGGGATACGGTTGGTCTGAGTACTGGTCCCAGATAAAAGGTGCTTTCATTTAACAAGAAGTCCCTTGGATTTTAGAAATGGTTTTAGTCGTACTGCGTCCATTAACAAACTGTACCAATTTCACTTCTTTAGCGATGTCTGAGCCCACCACTTCTTTGCCTTCATAATCTCCACCTTTGACCAAAACATCAGGCTCAATCATTTTAATGAGTTCATACGGTGTTTCATCAGAAAAAATAGTCACAAAATCTACACTTTCAAGTCCAGAAAGAATGTATGCCCTGTCCTCTTCTGTATTAATGGGTCTGCCTTCACCTTTGAGCTTTTTGACGCTGCTGTCGGAGTTCAGCCCAAGTATGAGTACATCACCATACGATTTGGCAATGTCCAAATAACTCACATGCCCACGATGTAAAATGTCAAAACAACCATTGGTAAACACAATCTTTTTACCCAGTTTTTTGAGTCTTTGCACTTGTGTTTTAATTTCATCAAAACTTTTAATATGACTCTCAATAGTCCCTTTATACAAACTTGCTTTATACTCTTCAATCTCTTCAACCGTAGCTGTAGCAGAACCTAATTTTCCGACCACCACACCTGCTGCTAAATTAGCAAACTCTATGGCTGCCACAATCTCTTTTCCTTGTGCTAAGGCATATCCTAATGAAGCCAACACAGTATCTCCTGCACCAGTGACATCGTACACTTCTCTAGCCACGGTAGGACGCATAATGAGTTTGTCCTCAAAAATAGCAATCCCCTCTTCACTCAGTGTAATCAGAGAGATATCTAGTTTTGCCATCTCTTTAAGCTTTTTAAGTGCTTCAATCAATGTAACATCATTATGGATGTCTATGCCTGAAGCTTCAATGGCTTCTTTTTTGTTGGGCGTAAGCAAGTAAGCACCTGCGTATTTACTATAATCTTTTCCTTTAGGGTCCACAAGTACTTTTTTCTGCTTTGTTTTTGCATACGTGATGAGTTTTTGTGTTAACCCCTCGGTCAACACACCTTTACCGTAATCAGAAAGTAAAATAATGTCATGTGCATCACACAAGTTTTTAAACTTTTCATACAAAGCTTCTTCACTTTGTTCAGAAATGTTCTCTTTACTCTCTTTGTCGTAACGAACCACTTGGGAATGTGTGGCAATGATACGGCTTTTTTTAGAAGTCTTTCTTCCTTCTTCTTCGAGTAAATAACTGTAAGTCCCAATGGCTTCCAATAAAGCATGAAGTTCTTGACCTGCTTCATCTTTTCCAATAACAGAGAGAACAGAGACTTTACAGCCCAAACTATGTAGATTGTTCACTACATTTCCTGCACCACCAAGCACAGATGTTTCTCTTTCAATGTCCACAATTTGCACAGGTGCCTCTGGTGAAATTCGATTCACAGACCCCCATAAATAATGGTCTATCATCAAGTCACCCACAACTAAAATAGTATTTTGTTTTTGTGGCATCTTAGCGCTCCTTACAGTTAATATATTGTTTTAAGTATCGATAAAAACGGCTATTGGCTTCTGTTTTTGCAATCACGTACCCGCGCCAACCATCTAAAATATGTAATTTCAAAATGTAAGACTTAAAAAATGCAAACAATGCCTTACCTATAACAATAGGGAAAAAACATGTTTTTTTACCCTCCGCAGCCAAAGAGGTATATTTCATCATTTTGCTCATTGTCTGATTAATATCGGTAATATTTAAATGTTTAAAACTTGTTTTTAACGCTATTTTTTGTGTATTTTCATGCAGCATCACTTTTTCATGTACCATATTGTCATTCAGTGCAGTATGCTTTTTATTGTAAATACGCACAATGTAATCTTTACTTCGTGTATTGGCACCTAAGAAGTAATTGTCTCGCTTTAAGACAAAGACATTGGCTTCATTGGAGAAGTCTGCATGTGCTATCTCTTCTATCAACTTTGCATTCATCATTTCATCAGAATCAAGAGAAAGTATCCAATCATGTTTAGAAAAACTTGCGGCTTTATTTTTTGTAGGTCCAAAACCTATAAATTCACCATGAATGATGTTTACATTTTCAAAAGATTTTGCAATGTCTTCAGTCGCATCGATACTCTCATTCAGATATAAAATGACTTCATCAAAAC
>WTAE01000262.1 GCA_013139765.1 Sulfurovum sp. | reverse complement strand
ATTCTATTTCCGTTTTATCTACTGTAACACCGGAGAAATTACCGACTTTTAGTTTGGCATTAGAGATGGCATTAATGAGAGAAGACTTCCCCACATTAGGCTGACCTGCTAAAGCAATGACAATTTTTTCCACGATATTCCTTAAAACACTTTTAGCTGTTGAAAATAATAATGGTTATTATTTATAATATGCGAAGTATAACAAAAACCTTGTTAGTGGCACTTGAAGAAAGCTTAGCGTTTTTCTAAAATTTCTTCTATACCTTCGAAGGTTTTTTCATGGCCAAAACAAGAGTTGGAGTTACAAAGCATAACGCCATCGTTGCTGTCATTTTTAAAAAGTGAAAAAGGATGGGCCAGAGTATCTAAATCTTTTAGATGGTCTTTGAGCTTTTCTTCTTTGGCTTTGATGATGACATCATCTTTCAAATAACGAATGACCATGCCTGTCATACGTGGAGTAGAGATGGGTTGTCTCATGACATCATAAGAGTAGATTTCTAGTGTTTTAAAGACAAACTTCTTGTACACGACATCGACCAGTGAAGAGATGCTGTAAAGTACAGAGAGTATGGTGGCAACTGAAGAGGGGTAAGAACTGTCATAAATGTCTGCATTGGTTTCAAACTCACCACGTGAGAATTTCCACTTCCCTTTGTCAAAGTATTTCTCAATGGCATTGTTGGTCAGTTTGGTTGCTGTGATGAGATAGACTTCGTTAAGTGTACTTTCATACGCTTCAATGAGTACTTCACCTAAATAGGCATAATCTTCTAAAAAGGCTTTAATTTTAGGGGTTTTTCCTAAAAGTGTTGAATGATAAAGTTCTGAATTAATGTACATACTTGTCAGAAGTGCATCAAGTGACTCAATGGCAGGTTTGAGGTACTTTTTGTCTACACGTGAAGCTTTAAACAACGATTTTATCATCATAGCATTCCATGAAACCAACACTTTTTTGTCTATAAACGGATACACCCGTTTCTCTTCTCGTTTTTTAAGCAAAGCAGCAATGGCTTCATCATAATAAGGGATCTTTTCTGTAGGGTCATCCACACGGATGATATTTTTGCCTTCGAAGTTCCCCTTTTTTGTTATGTTGAGAGATTTTGCAAGTTCTGCATGTACTTTACTTGGGATACCTGCTTTATCAAAGGCTTTGAGTGCTTTTTCGTAAGTGTAAACAAAGTATTTACCCTCTTCTTCTTCTGTGTCAGCATCTGAAGCAGAGTAAAAGAGACCACCCTCAGACATTTTGTCTAACATAAAGTCTAAGGTTTCAAAAGCCACATCTTTGTAAAACTTTTTACCTGAGACATGGTAGGCTTTGAGGTAGACTTCAGAGAGCAGGGCATTGTCATACGTCATTTTTTCAAAGTGAGGGACAAGCCATTCATTGTCTGTAGAATAACGACAAAAGCCCCCTTCTACCAAGTCACGCAAGCCACCTTTTGCCATAGATGAGAGTGAAAGTAGAGACATGTTTAGTGTTTCTTTGTCTCCAGTAATTTTGTAAATGTCCATAAGGAGGCCAAGTGTAGAAGCTTGAGGAAATTTAGGTGCTGTGTTAAAGCCTCCATTTTGCTTGTCAAAAAGTTGCTTGGCTTGCTCTGAGACACGTTCAACAATGCTCAAATCAAGTTTAGTGGCTTGAATCTTGTCCTCTTTAGGGTTTAAAAAACGTAAGATTTCATCTGCTTTTTCAATGAGAAGCGGTTTCTCTTTTTTGTACTTGTCTGCAATGACTTCGAGCAAAGAGGTGAAAGACATCATGCCGTAACGTGGCTCATCTGGAATGTAGGTGGCTGAGTAAAAAGGTTTTTGTTCTTGAGTCAAGAAGATAGAAGTTGGCCAACCTCCAGGTCTTTGGTTCATTAACTGGTAGACTTCTTGAAAGTGTTTGTCAATGTCTGGACGTTCTTCTCTGTCAACTTTGATGGCAACAAAGTTTTCATTCAAAATTTTAGCTGTGGCTTCATCTTCAAAAGACTCATGTTCCATAACGTGACACCAATGGCAAGAACTATACCCAATAGAAAGAAAGATGGCTTTGTTCTCTTTTTTAGCCTTTTCAAAAGCTTCTGGTCCCCATGGATACCAGTCTACAGGGTTGTCTGCATGTTGTTGTAAGTAAGGTGAATGTTCGTTTTTAAGATGATTTGCCATAGTGACGCTAGTCCTTTATTTGTGGATACACCTTATTATAGAGGCTTCCATTAATCATTTATCGGTAATATTACACAGCTTATACACATATAGTACTATAGAATTGTATAAATTTAAAGAGATAAAGAGAGAAAATGAACAATTTAGTCAAAAAGTTACTCTTCACCGTGTTGGTTTTTACAACCATGCTGAGTGCAGGCTTTGAAAGCGCCTTAAAAAAACAAAAATTCTTAACGCCTGAAGAAGCTTTTACCGTGACTGCCGTTTTAAATGACGATGTCATCGAAACCAAAATTGAGATGGCAGAAAAAATTCATATTTATAAAGATGCTTTACACTATCGTATTACCAAACCCCAAGCCCTTGAACTTCAAGTAGAAAAACCAAAAGCCCATGACTTTGATGGCGAGATGGTGTATGCAAAAACACTAGAGTTGAATATTCCTAAAGCCTTAATAGAAGAACAAGTCTCAGGTGCCTATACCCTTGAAATTGAGTTCCAAGGCTGTTCCGATGCAGGAATTTGTTACCAACCTATTCAAAAAACGTTTACATTTGAAGGCACAGAACTTGGTACTTTAGAGAAGATAGCACAAATGATCCAAGAAGGTAATACCGCAAAAATTGCAGACATCTTAGTGCATGAAAGTTCTATATTTATCTTACTTCTATTTTTTGTCTTTGGCCTTTTATTGGCACTAACGCCTTGTATTTTTCCAATGATTCCGATTTTATCTTCTATTATTATTTCACAGCAAGGGGGAAATGAAAAACCTTCTGTGGCTAGAGCATTTTTCACCTCTTTAGTCTATGTACTTGCTATGGCTGCAACGTACACAGCCGTAGGAATCATTGCTGGATTATTGGGTGCAGACATCCAAACAGCGATGCAAAACCCTTGGGTCTTAATTGTGTTTGCTGGTATGTTTGTTGCTTTGGCTTTCTCATTGTTTGGGTATTACGAGATAGGTTTACCTACCGCGTGGCAATCAAAAATTTCAAAAGCATCAGATGAAGCACAGGGTAAAGGTATTTTAGGCACAGCTATGATGGGACTACTCTCTGCTTTAATTGTAGGGCCTTGTGTGGCACCCCCTCTAGGTGGTGCCGTGTTATTCATTTCGCATACAGGAGATGCCTTACTTGGAGGCTCTGCACTCTTTATAATGAGTCTTGGTATGGGTATGCCACTACTGCTGGTAGGGATAGGTGCAGGTAAATTCATGCCACGTCCTGGCGGTTGGATGACTACTGTGTCGCAAATCTTTGGTGTGATGATGTTAGGGCTTGGTATCTTCATGTTAAGCCGTATCATGCCAGATAGTATTACGCTTATACTGTGGGCATTACTCTTGATGGGTTCTGCATTATTTATGGGTGTCTTTAACAATAGTACGGAGAGTAAAGGGGCGAAAAAGCTTGTGCAACTTTTTGCTTTAGTGTTTATGATTTGGGGTGCTTCACTCTTTGTAGGGGCACTTTCAGGGGCACATTCTATGTTACATCCTTTTTCAGAGTTTACTTCCAATAAAGCAGTAACTACAGCTATTGTTGAAGATAAAATGGGACGTTTGGGCTACTCAGTAGAACGTCTTAAAAAAGAGGTGAAAGCTTCTAAAAAACCTGTAGTGGTAGATTTTGGAAAAGACTCTTGTACAGCTTGTACAGAACTTGAAGAGATCACTTTTCCTGATGCCTTGGTCAAAAAGCAGTTAAAGAACTTTACCTTTATACAAATTGATTTAACAGCCAACAGTACAGATGACAAAGCACTGCTTAAAGAGTTTGAACTTTTTGGCACACCAAATATTATTTTCTTTGATAAAAACAATAAGTATTTACCTGAAAAATCTATGACTGGGTTTATCTCTCCCAAAGTCTTTGCAAAACATTTAGAAACGATTGCCAAGTAGTGCCGCTTATATTTTTGTTATAATCTCATATAAGATTGTAAGCTAAGGGGCGTATATTGAAGTGGTATCATAGTGTTAATATAAAATTATTGGGGTTCTTTTTCCTTGTAGCCGTGGTTTTTCTTTTAAGCTCTATGCTACTCTTTTCACTTATTAAAAAAGATTCTATCGCAAAAAATGCACAGGTACATACCTCTGCAGCCACAGCGAGTATTTTGCAAAAAGTGGTAAATGTACAAGGTCGGATGGAAGAGATTGCCCTCTCTTTAGCTTCTGTAGTTAAAGGTAATGTCAATAACAGTCAAACCATCCAATCCCTGATAAGTGTTGACAAATTGCAAAAGATTGTGAGTGCAGGTGTATGGTTTGAGCCTTATGCCAAACTTAAAAAGGAGAAAGACCATTTTCACTTTTTCAATAAAAGCAAAGATGGTGTTTTTCACGAAGTGAGTAAAGGTTTAGACTACAAATATTATAGCTATAGAGAGATGGATTTTTATCGTGAAGCTAAAGCATTAAAAGAGGGTGAAATTTTTTGGACGGAAGCGTATACTGATCGTCTGACACGTAGACGTATGACAACGGTAGTGACACCTATAATTCTTGAAAATAAATTTATTGGTGTGGCCAGTGTAGACATAGAAATAAACAGTAAAGAAAATATGTTTTTACAAAAAGATTTTTCTGCAACAGAACATTATTTATTGATGATTGACAGAGATGGCACGCTGCTTGGCCGCTCATCACTTTTTGCAGGATTACTTGAAAAAGAGACTAATATTTATAGTATCAACTCCCCTGAAATGTTACTTTTACTTGAAGAGGTAAAACCTATGTTAAATCCTTGTAAGACACAAGTGTGTCAAGAGGAAGTGCGAGAAAAAGGTTTTAATTCTGAATTGAGATTTGTTGAAAATGATCCTATCTTAGGGTTTAACTCTGTGATTGCAACGTATCATTTTCCTTCAAGTGGATGGAGAGTGATTGTTGGTATGTCAGAAGATAAAATTTTAACTCAGGCCAATAAAACCTATAAGAATTTGATGATTAGTATCTTGGTATTGACACTCCTTGCAACAGTGTTTGGTTTTATTTTGTTAAGAAAAATATTTATCAAACCTTTGGCAAATATCAATGAACAATTAAATAAAAATGTTGCAGACCCTTCAAAACACTATAGTCCTTTACACTGTGAAGATAAAGGAGAAATAGGTGTTTTAGTTCATAATCTCAATATCCGTACTGCTGCACTTGAAGACTCTTTAGAACGTGAAGCCACAGAGGCACAAAGACGTAAACTCAACGACAAGCTCCTTGAACAGCAGTCTAAAATGGCCGCTATGGGTGAAATGATGGATGCCGTGGCACATCAGTGGAAACAACCTTTAAATGCCTTAACGATGTACTCAGACATTATTAAAAGTGACTTTGATGAAGGTACTGTAGATAAAAAGTATATAGGTGAGTATAGTAAAGATTTACAAGTGCAGATTGACCACATGGTTTCTACTTTAGATGAATTTAGAAGATTTTTTAGACCCAATGAAAAAGAAGAAGATTTTGATCTTTTAACAATCATCAACTCTGTACTCTTTTTAACCAAAGATGAGTTTTTAAAACATCGTATTATTGTGAGTGTAGAAGAGGATAAAAAGATGATGCTTCATGGTTCTGCCAATGAGTTTAAACATCTTATCCTTAACCTTATTAATAATGCCAAAGATGCTTTTGGTGATGACACGAGCAAAAAAAGAAAAATTACTTTACGTTTAAGAGAACAAAAAGGCAAAAATATACTTGAAATAGCAGACAATGCTGGTGGGGTTCCCAAGCAAATTATTGCAGATATTTTTAAAGCCAATGTCACCACAAAAGCAAAGGGAAAAGGAACAGGTATTGGCCTCTACATGAGTACTAAAATCGCTAAAAAATACAATGCAGACCTTACTGTACACAATACAAAAGATGGTGCCTGTTTTGTCGTGACCTTTAATGGTAGAGCGAAGTAGCAGGGCCACATAGCAGGTAGCTACCTGCTAGAGACATATTTGGCTATAATGTCATTATAATTGTGAGTGCATCACAAAATTTAACAACGGAATAACACAATGGAAACAAAATCAAAAAATTTAAATATCAAAATAGGTGAAATAAACACACTTGAAATTATGAGAGACACCGACTATGGGTA
>WTAE01000176.1 GCA_013139765.1 Sulfurovum sp. | reverse complement strand
ATACTTGACAAACAAGAAGAACGATATGATCTGGAATTTGAACAGATGATAGATGTAATATGTACAAAGGACGCACATGAGATTTAGACCCAAAAGACAGAGTATTGACAATATTGATGTGTCACCCTTAATTGATATGGTATTTATATTGTTGATATTTTTTATGGTTACGACAACTTTTGTAAAAGACATGAAGCTGGATCTTAACCGCCCTTCGGCAGCATCCGCTTCAAAAGCCTCTTCCAAGGCAATACGTGTGTACATTGACAATACCAATGAAATTTATATTGACAACCAACCTGTCAAGCTTTGGGCAGTACAGTCTAAGCTTAGGGACCTTCTTCGAGGAAATTCTGAAAAGGCAGTATTGGTTATTTCCGATACAAGCATTCCTGTAGAAAGACTGATTGATGTGGTGGATGAATGTCGTATGTCTGGTGCCAAAGATGTGGCTGTGTCAACCACTAAAGAGATGGGCTAAGTTTTTATGATGAATTCTAAGACGATGAAGCGCAAAAGAGAATTGACTGCGCTTCTTGCCATGTTCTTTGGTGCTGTGTTGATGATGGTGCTTGTGGTTTCTTTTTCTAAGGATGTGAAGAAAAAAGAAGAAGTGAACAAAGAGCAGCTTCGTTACATGAAGATGGCAAAGGTCAAGCAGGAAATTAAAAAACCCAAACCTAAGCCAAAACCTAAAAAGAAGCAAACACCTAAAGCACCACTGCCTGACTTGTCTGCGTTACTCGGTGGCATAGAGATGGACATACCAGAGTTTGAACTAGGCAACATTGCGGGAGACCCCAATGACCTTTTAGGAGACATTGCCAGAGATGCAGCGATGAGTGAAGGTACCGTTGACACCAAACCTAGAGTTTTGTCACGTTCACCTATGCAGTATCCTGCTCAGGCTTTGAAAAAGCATATCAAGGGCTATGTGGTTGTCAATCTTTTAATTGACACAGATGGGAGTATAGAAGCAGCCAAAGTGTTACAGTCTTCACCTCCAGGTGTTTTTGATGCAGCAGCATTGTCTGGCATACGTTCATGGAGATTTGCTCCGGGTAAGTATAAAGGTAGGTCCGTAAAAGTATGGGCAAAACAAAAAGTCAGGTTTGACTTTAATTAAGGCGTAGAGATGAAAAATATTTTAAAAATATCTTTGATGATAGTTGGCATTTTTGTCTGTGTGGAAGCAAAACAAGCTATCGTTCCAGAAGTGGACCACTTGGCATTGGCAAGTATGATGGTGTATGACGGAAAGTTTAAGAAGGCTAATGCGGAACTTTTGGAAGCCAAAAGTTCTGATAAAAATCTTGATATGGCAAAGTATTACACCATTAAAGGAGTGATTGCGATGCGTCAAGAGAAACATGCTTTAGCGATAGATTTTTTACAAAAAGCAGTACATGCAACCAAAGTAAAAGTGTATGTGGTACCTGCGATAGAAAAGGAAAAAAGAAAACATCTCTTTTCTCTTGGTTCAGATGTGGCACAGAAGTCTGTCAAGGTACAAAAAGTGGCGTTTGACGCTGAAAAACTTAGAAAAGCACAGTTGCAAAAGCTTTACGCGAACCTCAGTCAAGAGTCTTATAAAAGTAAAAAATATATGCAAACCATTAAGTACTTAGATCTTCAAGGAAAAGAGGGCAGAGACCAAGCTTCTAAATATATGCTCAGAGCGGATTGTTACTGGAGAAGTAACAAGAAAAGTGATGCCGTGGCTATTTTAAGTCAAGGGGCAAAAATGTTTCCAAAAGATCAAGCTTTGTTGAAACAGAAATTTTACTATTTTTCTGAACTTGGACTTTATCAAGAAGCGATTGTTTCAGCGAAAGCGTATATGCAACGTGCAAAACCCAATGTGAAAGAGTACCTAGCACTGTCTCAAATGCTCCTTGCTGCAGGACAAAGAAAAGAGGCACTTAAAGTGTTGGAGGAGGCAAAGATGCATTTTCCAAAAGATGCCAAAACGTCTATGTTATTGGGCCATCTGTATATGAAAAAAGGCATGGAATTTACGACTGCAAATCTTTTTGAACAGGCTTCTTATTATGACTCTAAGTATGTGAAGGAAGCAGCGGAACTACATAGACGTGTAGGACTGACCCCTCATGCTTTGTATTTGAATTCACAAATCTCAGACAATACAGAGAAGTTAAAACAGAAGATTGCCATTTATGTGGACAGAGAAGAGTACGAGAAGATTATTGGGCTGATTGATGCCTTAAAACGTTATAAGATGCTTGACAATGACAGCATCCGATACGCTGTTGCGTATGCGTACTATATGGCTAAAGATTATGAAGAAGCAGAAGTGCAATTGAAACAGATAAATGATGATGCGCTCTTTTCTAAAGCAACCATTATTCGTAAAAACATAGAAAAGTGTCAAAATGACAGTATGGAGTGTATATAAAATGAAACAATTTTTGAGGGTTGCGTTAGTTCTTTTTGTAATGATTGTTGCTAAAACAGCGCAGGCAGAAGAAGTGAATCCTAGAGGTACTTTAACCGTAGTGGTTTTTAAAAACCAGACACCTTTACATGGCTCAGTCGTTACCATAGATGGTAAACGTATTTTTAAAAGTGACATGGATGGTGCTTTAAAAGCGACACTACTCGCAGGCCAACATACCATTGAAATTGTCGGACGTGGTGTCAATAAAGAACATCTTGGCTATTACAAAAAATCTGTACTGGTCAAAGAAGGGAGAGATACACAAGTCATCGCAACATTTTCAAGATCTAGCAAGGTTCCTTTGGTGACTGTGGATACTCCTGTAGGAAAGTTGACAAAGGTTAAAACGGTCCAAGCCCTTAGCGTGACAGGAAAAGGAAGATTAAATGGTCGTGTTTTATCTGCACAAGGGAAAACACCCATTTCAGGCGCAAGGATTTTTGTGAAAGGGACAGCAGTTGATGCGAGAACAGATGTCTCTGGTCGTTTCTCGGTTGAGGTTCCCTCTGGTGTGGCTTTGAGTATTTCAGTGGTGCATACTGCGTACTCTTCACAGACTATTTCAGGTGTAAAAGTGAGTAAAAATGCTTCAACATCACGTACCATTACCCTCACTCCTGCGAGTATGGAGCTGGAAGAGTATGTGGTACTTGCTCCTAGCGTGGAAGGCTCTTTGAGTGATATTATTTCTGAAGAGAAAAACATGAATGCGGTTGCTTCTATCATTGGGGCAGAAGAGATGTCTAAAAAAGGTGACTCTACGGCTGCTGCTGCACTGAGACGTGTCACGGGTGTGACGCTTGTTGATGGAAAAAGTATTTATGTCAGAGGACTGGGAGAGCGTTACTCAAATGTGGAGTTAAACTCTTTGCCTTTGCCTTCACCTAACCCGCTTAAGCGTACCGTGCCTTTAGACATTTTCCCGGCTTCTGTTATTGGGTCTATGATTGTGCAAAAGTCTGCTTCTGCGAACATCCCCAGTTCATTTGGGGGTGGGTATATTGACATCCGTACCAAAGAGCGTTTTGATGAAGATTTTATTAAAATTTCATTGGGTGGAGAGATAAATACGTATACGGGTACCGCACAAAATGACTATGTGGGGTCTGCTACAGATTGGACAGGGTATGACAGTGGTTTTAGAGATATTCCTCAGACGATACTCGATGCTTCTGCGGTTGTGGTAGGGGAGAGAGTGCCTTCATTTACGACCAGTAATTTTAGCAAAGAAGAACTTTCTGCGATGACAAAGTCTTTTACAAACCGTATTTATGAAGTACATCAGACAAGTTTAAAACCAGGTTTTGGAGGGTCGCTTGAGGCGGCTAAAAGTTTTGACATTGCAGACGACCATCATATGACCGTGTATGGAAACTATAATTATGTGCAGAAAAGTACCTATGTGCCTGAAGAATTTTATGGCTATGACTTTGACATTAACGGTAACTACAAACCTGATGCAACACGGTTTGGAACTATAGATAATGTCTCTACCACTGTTTCTCATGGGGGAATGTTAAATGTCGGTTATGACTACATGGATGTGCTTCGTTTAAAATATACCAAACTCTACACGAAGTCTGCTGTAAAAACCACACGTGTCACACAGGGGATTATTGGTTCAAACTATTCTGACTTAACTTACTATAATTTAAACTGGGAAGAGCGTGAAATGGATGTCGACCAGTTCTCTGGGGATTTTGATTACCAAGTGTTTAACATGGATTCTAACTTTAGATTTGGATTTGAGCACAGTACAGCTGAGTATTATCAGCCAAATAATTATCAGTATATTTACATCAACGAAGGGGGGATTACTTTCAATGACAACACTTTGGGTGGGAACCACTTGGCAAACCGTATTACTTCAGATGATACACTCAATGCAATGTATCTTTCAAACAAACATAGCTTGTCTGTTTTTGATGAAGATGAGTATATTGAGTATGGTATCAATCTCTCTAGCAAAGAGAGAGTTTCAAGACAGAACAAGTACTACCTAGACAAAGATGGTGGCTCTTTTGTCTCAGACCGTGAGCTGACCATGCCTATTGACAGTATTTACAATAACTTTGTTTTACCAGACTATCCGTATGACTACAGACCTTTTAATGTGCAGCCACTTTTTAAAGCCGCAGATTATTATGATGGCTATGTGGATGAAAGCAGTCCTTATGTCTCATGGATGAGTAGACCGCTTGAGAATCTTGAAGCAGTCCTTGGTTTGCGTTATGTGAACCTCGAGCAAAACATTGACCAGTATATGAAAGACAGTGACAATCCAGACCCGAGTAAACGTAATCTCATCCAATTGCAGAGAAGTTCTTTGACTATTGATGACTATTTTCCTTCTGTGTCTCTCAAATACAAGCAGAGTGAGAAACAGTACATTGACCTTGCAGCTTCAAAAACATATATCATGCCTGATATGCGAGAGTTTACAGAAGGTTCTTACTTTCACCCTTTTGATGTGGCGACGATTGTGGGGAACCCTGATCTTGTCAATACCATCATTTACAACTTTGACTTGAAGTACAGCTATTTTATGTCAGATACGGAAAATGTCAAAGTGGGTCTGT
>WTAE01000170.1 GCA_013139765.1 Sulfurovum sp. | reverse complement strand
TCCAAAGCGGGAAAAAGATGCAAAATGGAAAGAATTGATATCATTGATACATATACTCGATCATGCACAACGCCTTCATGAACGTTGTGAAGAGGAAGAATACAGAGCCAGACTTGTACAAAAATCTCCAGATTTACACAGTGAAGATCAGCATTTAATCACTACTAACAATGAGATTATCAAGGCCATTTCTTCCAAAAGATTTTCAGATGCTAAAAACTATGCCCAGAAAAACAAAAAAATCATCCTTCAATCTATGGAGCCCTATAGAAATATGATAGCAGAGAAGATGGCTAAAAATGAAATCAATATACCATTAGGAACCAGTAAGCTTGAAGCATCAAGGTGGCTTATACGCGTGAGTCATCATATAGCACGTATTACGTTTCATATGGGAAAAACACTTTAGTATACTGCAAAGTAATCTTTAAAAATGTTACATAATTGTTTCTCTCTTAAGAGATTTCAATTACGCATTAACCATTATCTTACGTTATATTTCTTAGTGGTATAATACAAGGAACAAAGGAGTAGCTATGCCAAAATCACACAAGTTAGTCTATGCTATTTATGTAGTTGTTTGGATCATAATGGCGATCAATCCCAAATATCCTCAGGATTGGCTTCTTGAAAATGTGCTGGTATTCCTCGTTTTCCCTCTTATCATATGGATGGATAAAAAACATACCTACAGTCTTTTAAGCATCATTTTACTTCTCATATTTGCCTCTTTACATTCTCTAGGATCACATTATACCTATGCTGAGATGGAACATTTTAATACTATCACACAGTTTTTTGGCTTCGAGAGGAACCATTTTGACCGCTTGGTACATTTCCTCTTTGGACTACTTACCTTTAGAATGATGTTTGAAATGATCACTCCTAGTGTTGCCACTGTTAAAGTGGCTTTACTCTTTACTTTTACGATGATTCTTTCTATCTCAACATTTTATGAAGTGCTTGAGTGGCTCGCAGCAGTCATCCTTCATCCAGAACTTGGTATGGCATTTTTGGGAACACAGGGAGATGTATGGGATGCACAAAAAGACACCATATCTGCAATGATAGGTGCTTTGATCAATATGGCTTTTTATCAAAACTATAAGCATTTATGGCTCTCAAAAAGAGTATGATGCTCTTTTGAGATTTACAGCCCCCAGTGCTTTTTTCTTATATTTTAAAACCCGTCCATCATCATCTGCAAGATAAACATGACCTTTTCTGTCAAAAGCAATACCTTCCCATGCACCCTTTGCTAATTTTACTTTCTGAACACGTTTCTTTTTATCAAGATTATACTTGATCACAGGACAGGGGTCAGTTACCACCTTAAAAAATCCTAAAAAACATAACAATTCTACCAGTTTTTACTAAAAGAATTTATTGTGTTATTCTGATTGCATTCCTGTACTCTTTTTGTAAAGATTTTTATCATAAAACTCTCCACTTTTATACAAGGAATGCGCTACAACAATAAGCTTTCTGATTACTGCAGTTTGTGCTTGTGTGGTATGTTTACCATTGGCTTTAAGTCTTTCATAAAAAGCTTTCATCTTATCATTATGTTTGGTTGAAGCCATCGCAGCCATAAAGAGAGTACCTCTATAAAGTCTATTACCTGCTTTTGAAATACGTGTTTGACCTTTTATGGATGAGCCTGATTCTCTCATAACTGGGTCAAGTCCTGCCAATGATACAATTTGTCTTTGATTGGCATGTGGATACTTGATAAACAAATGAATTAAGACTATGCCACCTATTTTACCAATACCATCTATTGAAGTAATGGCAGCATATTTGAATTTTAGTATTGTACTTCTTTGTATCATGGTATATACCTGATCGATAAGTCTATCTTCACTTTCTTTTAGGGATTTAATTTCTGCACGTATTGTGTGGCAGAGTACTTTACTTCCTTCTTTTACACTCAGTGATTCCAAATGATTTGAAAGTTGAGTACGTTGTTTAACTTTGAGCCTATAGTAAACCATAAGTTCTTTCATCTCTTCGACCAATGGGTCTATTGTGGGTACTTTTATCTCTTTCTCTTTTGCAATCATAATAGCATCTGAGAGTACCCTTGCATCAATTTTATCACTTTTATTTCTTTGTGCAATCGCTTTAGCAAAGTTTCTAGCTTGCTTGGGATTAATCATAAAGATCTTGATTCCTTTATCTGCACAAAAACGATAGAGGGATACAGAGTAACTTCCTGTAGATTCAAAGACAAAGGTAAGTTTGTCGAACTCTTTTTTATAGAGTTTTTTGAGTTTGGAATGTAGTGCTTTAAATGATTTAGTTGTGTTCTCTATTTCTAAGTCTAGTTTACCTAATGGTACATGCACATTGATACTTGACTTTGAAATGTCTAATCCGATAGAATACATATTGAGAGCCTTTAAAGTAATTTAGAGAGCTCGTTAGCACAGAGGTAAACCTCTGTGTGAACATTGTAGCATCAGCTACACATAACTTGACCTCGTGAAATCCAATCTAACTTTTGCCGATTTTGTTACCACTCAAGCTTATAGTGCAACTATCTAACTGACCCTCAAGCTAGCTATCAATATAGATAACCGCTTCGGTGACATCCGATGTATTACACCTAACAAAACTCTCATTTATATGGTAGCTAAAATGCTACATTTGTATTATACGAGGTGATGCTAATGCTACAATATTGGCTTTGAAATTACATTTTATCTTCTCACTGAAAGTTTCCTGACAAAGGGTATATTTCTATGGTACTAGAGTGTAGTTTTTGTTAAAGGATGTATATACATCAAGAAAGAATTATGCTAATATTCGGACTTTAAAGTACAGGATAACACAAATGGAAATTTTTGCTTTACAATCAATTGCCGGAGGTTTTTTAGATGAAGATCTAAAAAATTTCAATAAAGTTTTTGATGATTGGTGTGTACAGTTTGAGACTATAGAAGATGCACAGCTTATACTAGAGACTCTTGAAAAAAATGAGCAGATCAAGATAGTTGAGATCACACCGCTAAGTTATCCGAAGTACTTTTTCACAAAATTACAGGGTATCATCCACGCCACACGAGAATATGAAGGAAAAATCATCTGCATCGTCGAGCCACAAATGGGTATGAGCTTCCGCATTGCCATATGTGACATGCAGACTAAAAAGGTAAGAGTACTTGGTAGCCGTTATAAGAGTGCGCTAAGTGTCGAAGGGGCATTTGCCAACCTATCTTTTGACTTATGAAATTAGAGGTCAGTAACTGAATTTTAAATCGTTATCACCTGACCTATATGTTCTCAACAGAAGGAACTGTTGAACGAGGAACATTATGATTTGAATGTAAATGATTAGACTTCAATAAGCAATAAGACGGTTTTATATATAATCATATCATATTAAATAGTGATATATCAGGAAAGAAATTGAAAATCCAAAAAATAGAGTTAGAAAACTTTAGAAGTTTTAAAAAAGAACCTATTGAATTGTTGCCAGATATTAATGTATTTGTTGGTGTCAATGGTGCTGGTAAATCTAGTATTCTTGATGCTATTGCAATTTCTTTATCTTGGCTTGTAGAAGGCATACAAAAAGCTGATTCAAAAGGGCTAGAAATACTTGAATCAAGTATTAAAAATAGTACAAATTTTTCCTCCATTACTTTAGATTTACTTGAAAATGGAAAAACCTATAGTTGGAAAAATATTGAATTTATTCGTGGATATCCAGCAGATAAAAAATCTGAATTAGATGAAGTCAATGCACTAGCTTATTATTATCAAGAACAGTATCAAGATTCAAATACTCTTCCTATGATAGCCTATTATCCTATCAACCGTATAGCCAAAGGTATGTCAGGATTAGATATATATGGACGAGAAAGTGTTGGACAATTAGATGTCTATGACAATGCATTGGGAAGTAAAGCAAATTTTCAAGCATTTTTTGAATGGTTTCGTTTACAAGACGATATTATCAATGAACAGGCTCAATCTCAAAGCAAATGGATGAGTCAACATAAAAAATGGATAAAACGAAGAATCACAAATATATTTCGAATTTTTACACGAAACGAACAAAATGAGACCTTTAACCATTTTAAAGAAATGTTATTACATGATGAAATGATTTTACAAGAACCTAAATATTTATTTAGAGAACTAATACATACTATTGAACATCTTGATTTTAAAGAATTTGATGGTATGCCTGTTTCCCATATATTACATGATATTGAATATTTATTTTATAAAATGAGTCGATCATCTAATATTGAGGTAATGGATAATTTTTCTATACAGTATATAGAAAGAATCTTAGAGGAATTATCTTATTTTTTTGAAAAAGAATTTCATGCAAGATCAAATAATAATGATAAAATACTTCAATTTATTTGGGAAATGTTTTCATTTGCGACACTTCTTGGTTTATGGAGATTAAGTGATAATGGAAGAAAACAAATTGAACGCGTACTTAGAAATTTCAATCCTTTAAATAAAAGATATGATATCAAGGTGTCTACAAATAGGGTTATTGAAAATATTGAGAAAATTATTCAAAAAGACATATTAAGAGTTCAACAAGCTTTATCAACAGAAGGAAGAGAACTTGAAATTGTTACTAAAACTATAGAAAAATTCATTCCAGAATATTCAAATCTAAGAGTAACAAGAATTCCAACACCTCATATGCTTGTAGAAAAAAATGGAGAAACTATACGGCTTGACCAGTTATCCGATGGTGAAAAAAATATGATAGCCATGATAGGTGATATATCTCGGCGACTATCTATGGCAAATCCTAGAATGGAAAATCCATTAGAAGGTGATGGTATTGTATTAATAGATGAGATAGATTTGCATTTACATCCTTTATGGCAACGGGTTATTGTCTCTAAACTAACTGAAGTATTCTCAAATTGTCAGTTCATTATTTCTACACACTCACCTCAAGTATTAAGTCATATAAGAGCAGAACATATCTTTATACTACAACCAGAAAAAGATGATGTTTCTATTACAAAACCTGCCGAGTCCTATGGAAGAAGTACAGATAGACAGTTAGAAGATATTTTAGGTGTTGAGGCTAGACCATTAAAAATAAAAGAAGAACTGCATCAGCTATATGCACTTATTCAAGAACAAAAATTAGAAGAGGCAAAACAGCTTATGAGTGAACTTGAAAATCAAATTGAGGGTAGAGAAGCTGAACTTGTAAAAGCTAATGTACTGATTAAAAGAAAAGAGATTTTAGGTAAGTGAAGTTTATAAAAAAACTAGATACTGAACCTCAAGTTCTTTTTGATTGGAAAGAACAAGATAAGATGTATCAAAGGAAAAATGCGAAATGGAAGAGATTTAGAAATCCTTATAAAGAAGATTTTCATAAATTTTTAATTGATGAGCAAAAGTCAATATGTTGTTACTGTGAGCAAAAAATTATTATTGATCAATCTCATCTTGAACATTTATTAGCCCAAAACTTAGATACGTATTCTGAATACCTTTTTGAGTATAGTAATTTGTTGTGTTCATGTCAAAGAAAACTAGAAAAGGGAGAACCTAGGCATTGTGGAAATAGTAAAGGTTCTCAGATACTTCCTATTACACCTCTACAAAGTAATTGTGAAACTAAATTTACCTATACAGAAGATGGATATATTGATGGCATGAATGATGATGCAAAAATAACCATTGAAATACTACAACTCCATATAGACAATTTAAATAATTTACGAGCAAATGCCATAGAACCATTTTTAATTGACCCTATTACATTTGAAGAAATTACAGAGGAAGAGAGAAAACAGTTTGTTCAAGATTATTTGCAAATAAAAAATGGTAGTTTGAATGAATTTCATACAATCATTAAATATTTGTTTGGATGAGGTTTAGAACTCAACAATCCCCTATATATTTAATTAATTGGCTCGTTCAATCAGCCATATAGTATCACGAACAGTTTAGGGGGGCAGTTAGCACCTTAAAAAACCCTAAAGAACATAATAATTTTAGCAGTTTTTATTAAAATATTTTAAGAGACTATTTTACTTGCAATCCTGTAGATATTTATAAAGCTCTTTACCATAAGACATTCCACTTTTCCTAGTTCCCACGATGTTCGTGGGAATGTATATAAGAGCTTCGCTATAGGTCTACCTTTTATTAGTATAATGAATTGAAGTATGGGTTACCACGTGCAACGTGGAAGCAGAGAAAATGCTAACCCATACAAAAACATGAAAATATGTAATAAATAGATACTCAAAGCCTATAAAGAAGGCTATTCTCAGCATAGGGTTGCTAAAGTGTCACATATATCACAACCTGCTATTTATGGGGTTATTAAGAGAAATAAGCAATGAATTATCGTTATCAACTGACCCCTGTTTTTATAATTTGAACTGTATTTTATTACCTAAAAATGCCAAAAGCATTAGCGACCCACAGCAAGTTACTCATATTAAAGAGATACTCAAATCTAAGGTAGGCGATAGTTTAACCATTGCTGAGATTGGTGGTAATATAGGCAAGGCTACTATTGCTCAAATCAATAACAATGAAGTACTTCTTACTGATGTTACACTGGGTAAAAAACCACCAGCTAAACTTGACTTAACAGTTATTCTTGCTTTACCACGTCCAAAAGTGCTGCGTAGATTGATTATGGATATGACATCTCTTGGTGTGAATAAACTTATTATTGTAAATAGTTACCGTAGTCAAAAAAGTTACTGGCAAAGCCCATTACTAAACCGTATAGATGAGTTTGTTTTTGAAGGGTTACAACAAGCAATAGATACAGTGCCACCAGTGATTGAGTTTAAAAAACGTTTTAAGCCATTTGTTGAAGATGAATTTCCTGCTTTATTACTAGATAAAAAGGGGTATAAAGAGCAAGGTAATGCAGTGATTGCTCATCCTTATGCTTCACAATCTTGGAAATCATATCTTGATG
>WTAE01000090.1 GCA_013139765.1 Sulfurovum sp. | reverse complement strand
GTTGAGAAGTTTTCAAATGCAGTGAGTAGCCCTGCAGCTTGACCATCAACATAAGCGATAAATGAAAAACTATGACTAAGTTTAGAGAGTTTTAAAGCCACATTCT
This sequence comes from Sulfurovum sp., assembly GCA_013139765.1. Lineage (GTDB taxonomy): Bacteria > Campylobacterota > Campylobacteria > Campylobacterales > Sulfurovaceae > Sulfurovum. The sequence goes on along the minus strand of WTAE01000090.1, from coordinate 2,578 downwards.
CTTGCACATCTATAGGGAGTGCTTCCCCTCCACCCATAGGATCTTTCGCATATTCATTCAGTAAAAACCCCATCTCTTTGGCTTGTTTTTCATCTAAGTAGTCAACATACTCGATGTCAATATTTGTTTTACCTAACGTCATGACACAGTCACAAAATAACTGTCAGCATTGAGTTCTATCTCACCATCCATGTCAGCATGGGCTAACATCGATGCATAATACTTCTCTTTAACTGTTTCATAGTCCTCTGAGGTAAGCTCCATAAGCATACCTTTGAAGCCTGTGTTGTTCATAAGTGCCCACCACTCATCAATGTCCATTCCATAACGAATTTTACGTGTTTCTATGTCAAAGTTTTTAATCTCTGCCATGGCACATAAACGCTCTATGTCTTCCACATGTTTAAGATTTTCCCATTTGTCCATCGCATAGGCTTTTGCCGCTTTTGAACCATAAGCTTCAAGTAAAGGCAAAAGTATTTCCACAGAAGGGTTAAACGCCTTAGGCAAAAAAGAGGTAAATATGACCTTTCCTTGAGGTTTTAACGACTTATGAAGGGTAGAGAGTACCTTATGTGCTTCTGGCAAGAAAAACAGTGCGTAGGCACAGGTAATAACATCATATTTTGTTTCTGTGTCCAGTGTTGTAATGTCTTGCAGTAAAAAGTCTACATTCTCCAACTTTTCATCTTTGGCATTCGCTCGTGCTTTAGCTAACATCCCTTCAGAGATGTCTATACCTCTAAACTGTGAGTCTGGCATCTCTTTAGCACCAGTAAGTGCCACATTCCCTGTACCACAAGCCACATCTAAAACTTGAAGACCTTCTTCCTGTTCTTTCCCAAACATTCCAATGAGGTGTTTCGCAGAGATTTTAAAAAAAGGTATGTCGTCATAATTGTTTGCCACTTCATCAAAGGTATTTTTTGCGTAATCTTTCTCTTGCATCTGTTCTCACTTTTTAATTTATGATTAATCCCTTACCCCATCGGGTAAAGTATCTCCTCATGTACTTTATCACAAGCCTTTAGCACATCATCACTCAAAGTCATGTCCATTGCTTTAAAGATAGGGTCTAACTGCTCTGCTGTTGTCGCACCTATGATGGTAGAAGCCACGAAGTCAAACTGCTTTGACCATGCAGTGGCCAATGTAACGGGGTGTATCCCTGCTTCTTTGGCAATAGCTACATACTTTTCTGTAGAAGCCAGTGTTTTCTCATTTAAAAATCGTGTTGCCATGGCTTGTTGTCTTACATTTGGCGAATTCATATACGAAGTAAAACGCCCTTTGGGATGAAATCCACCATTATACTTTCCACTTAACACCCCTCCACCTAATGGAGAGTAAGGCAGAAGTGAAATATTTTCTTTTTCACAAACGATTGAAAGTTCATCTAAAAAACGACGGTTAAGGAGTGAAAAGTTGTTTTGTATAGACTCAAAACGTGCAGTGCCATGCTGCTCAGATTTCATGAGTGCTTTGGTTGTACCATACGCTGTGTCGTTAGACGTACCCAAGTAACGTACCTTACCACTCTGAACCAGTCTATCAAAAGCCTCAAGCGATTCTTCAATGGGCACAATGGTATCGGGCCAGTGCATTTGGTAAAGGTCTATGTAGTCAGTTTTGAGTCTTTTCAAACTCCCCTCTACCGCACGTTCAATGTGAAACCTGTCTATGGCCGTAAGCCCATGACGCACAGGAGGCACAAACCACCCACTCGCAGCCCCAGCCACTTTAGAAGCTAAGATGATGGAATCTCTAGGTTTAGTCTGCATCCACTCACCAACTATCTCTTCGGTCAGTCCAAACAACTCACCTGATGGAGGCACAGGGTAAAGCTCCGCTGTATCAAAGAAGTTTATCCCTCTTTCATACGCTCTGTCCATAATGGCAAAAGCTTCTTTTTTATCGGCCTGCGTACCAAAGGTCATAGTACCCATACATATCGGGCTTACTCTTAATCCTGTTTTTCCAATGTATCTGTATTGCATATTACTTTCCTTTTTATCTATGCTCCGGGCAAAAAAGACAATATATTAACCCTCTTAGACTATTTATGCTTATAATAGCTAATATATTAGCTTCTCGACAGTTATTATTTGTCTTTCAATAGCTGTAACAAACCATCACGATTGCTATACCCCGTAAACTGATGTTTAATACTTTCATCTTTAGGGTTTACGACATATAAGATAGGTGTAAATTTTGTTTTTGAAAACGCTTCAGGAAATTTATCTGTGTCAAGGTTTAGAAGTACCGGTACATACTTACTATGTATTTTGGCATTGATGTCATCTTTTGAAAGTATGCGGTTCTCTAACTTACGACACCAAGGACAAAAGTTAGTGGTCATAAAGATCATCACTTCTTTACCACTCTCTCTTGCTTTCTTCACCGCAGATTCATAGTTAGTCTCATACTTCATTTGTCCTGCAAAACCTTCATGTTCAACCACGTTTTTAGAGCTAGATATCTTTTTATTGTCATCTTTGTATTGTAAAGCAAACTTCTCTAACATTTCATCAGAAATGTCAATAATCTGTTCTTCTAACTCTAAGGCATCACTCGAAGG
>WTAE01000106.1 GCA_013139765.1 Sulfurovum sp. | reverse complement strand
ATATCTGAATGAAGATGAAATAGCTCTACTGCTCAAAACCATAGATGAACATCCTAAAATGAGAAAAAAAGAACTCATCAAACTTTTTACAGTACTTGCACTATCTACAGGAGCAAGGTTAACTTCTGTCTTAACTATCACACAGGGGGATATTTTAGAGGATAAGATACGCATTAAAGATCATAAGAATAATACTACATATTATGCTGCTCTTCATTCATCAGTAAAAGTACTACTACCTACAGGGTTAAAATCCACAGATTATGTGGTAGGTGCTCGCTCAAAGCAACTCCATAGAGTTTCGATAAATAAAATGCTACAACCTAGACTTAATGAATTATTTAATGAGGGTCTAGATCTTGAAGATTCAAAGAGGAGGGTAGTGATACATACCTTTAGGCATACATTTGGCTCACTACTTGCAATTGGTGGGGTGGGCATCTATACTATCAAAAAACTAATGAATCACTCAGATATTAAAATGACTATGAGATATGCTAAACTAAGTCCGGATGTGGGTTTTGATGCTGTAAAAAATCTAAATATTTAAACATCAAACGACGTCTTATACTTACGGGAAGCTCTTGTATTAAAGTTGGGTTTTAATCTATGATTGCCGTATAGTTTTTTTCTAAGATACCAATATTAAACCTTTTATGGTTCGTAAAAACTCCCCCTAACCTTAAAATTCGTAAATACGGGTAGGTGTGATTAATATAATTAACAATTATAAAAACATTTTACTTAACTTCAATGCGCTTATAAACATGTTTTCCAGATGCTGATTTTACATCAATGTATTTTACCTTCGAAATAAAAACTACACCCATTCCATTTGTAGCGTTATACCTAGGCTTAGTACGATTTTCAATTTTTTCCACCTTAAATACATAAGTTAATAACAATTTTCTAGGCACAAACTTATCAAATTTTCTAGCATCTTCTCTTGAAAATCTTAAATAAAACTCCTTATTTAATGAGAAATTTCTATAGATATTCTTAAAGCTAATAAGTACATTTTTGTTGGAAAATCTTCGATCAGGTGCAGTAACAAAAATTGCAGACTCATTCAAAATCTCAAATCTCTCTCTTTTGAAATCATATTTTCCGTAATCAACAAGTAAATCAATTTGATAGGTAGCATCCATATCAAAAGAGGGAACGGTACTTATCTCTTTTTTAAACTCTGTTACAGCTTTGTCATACCAGTCCTGTACTATAAACTCATCCTTTTCTTTGACTATCTTATCAAACTCATTAGGATACATATATTGTAAAATATGTCTCCTGCTATACTGATCAAATTTACTATATCTTTTTATAACATCAGAAGAACCCCTCTCAATATAGTCTCCCTCGTTAATTTTTAACGGCTCTGCCAAAGTAACTGAAAGCAGAAGTGCTGCAATAGCTAGTATTTTTTTCATGTAAATTTCCTTGTTTTCTTAAATTAAAATTAATATATTATACTAATAAAATCTAAATATATTCATTAATCTAACTGATAAAAAACAAATGTTTTGATTTATTATACTGATAAAAAATATCTTCATTGATTAACTGTGGGGTGTTTTTACTGAACATAATATACATTGGAGTCATTAGAATTTTCCATTTGTCTAATTTCTTGATTCCTTCCAATATATATTTCTAATCTAATCTCCGATTTTATTACCAAGTTTAATATCAAGTAAATACAATATTCGATCAGACTCTTCAAAGGGAAGTGAAGTATCACATACTTTATGAAGTTCATCCAAATAATTGAAATAAATATCACAACATTTTTGTAGATATCTTTCATGTATTTTTGGTGGCTTAGCTGGCATCTTGCCTTCTAAAGACAAAACCCTAAATACTCTGTCATCAATAATTTGGAAGACGTTTGGATTGATAAAACGTAAAATGGTTGAAGCCATAGGAAGGCGAATACCATGGCAAGATAATAATTCCTTTAAGACAGTTTCAGATTTTCTATGAGACATGGAAGTTAAACTAGATAGATCTCGTATCTTATCCAGTAAGGTATCTTCTATTTGTGGAAAACGATTGAGCTTCCATAATACTATTTCATATAATTTTTCTCTGTCAAAATTATCAGGGTTTAGTACATCCAACTGTTCTGTAAGCTCTGATTGATAATCATACTCTTTCATCAGTTGTTGTGGATTATCTCCCCAAATATCAGCATGTTTCTCAGTAAAACTAGGCATACGTTTAAAGTCCTTTTCTATAAATTACATATATTGTTGAAACACACGGTGAATAGCCTCAGTGTTATTCTTAAGCCACTCAAAATACTCATTCCATTTCTCAGTTTGAAAGATATCGATATTCTCTTTAGTTAAAGTGATCCTACTTGCTTTTTTACCTTCTAGTGCCATCCAGTCAAATTTACAGTTTAGCTCTTGTTCTATCTGTTCCTTATTCTCTTCAAGCTTATAATATAGATCTTTATTATCTGAAATATATACACCCGTAGTCATAAAGTTTTTTTGAGAAACGATGGTTAATGACAAATGAGCTTTTGAATTTCCAATGCTCATATCATACCAGTGCTGGGCATATGGCTTTCGTGTTCTCAAAGTTGAGTTATGATCTTGAAGATATTTTTTAAATTCACTCCAAAACTCTAATTGCAACATTGATAGTTTTGTCTCACGTGCAGGTTTTGATGTAGAGCTTTTTAATGCCTTTGCCCAATTATTTGGACTTGAGATAATTTGAAATTTAGGGGCAGGGGCTGAATCATCAATCTTCCATAGTTCCATTTTAATAGCAAAGAAGTTTATTTTGTCAGAAGTATGTTCATTTAACCAATCAATGGCTTGTTTATGCTCATCTCTGACATCTTTGACAATCCATATAATGACCTCTGCATCAAATCCTGAGGCATAAGTAATAATCTTACCCAAATGGTCATGGTCAGTTTGTTCAAGCTGATTTTCGATAACTATGAGCCTATCAGAACCATCTTCAACTGCTAATATGTCTACATTGAACTTACCAACACTCGCTTCAGTCTCTTTTAAGACAATATCTATACCTATCTCTTCACTCAAAAGACTAAGATTTTCTTCTTTTGCTAACCAGTTTGTAAAGTCTAATGCTTCATGTTTCCAATAATCTCTAAGATTTACTTGTGCTAATTTGCCTAAGTTCATTATATGTCCTGTCCAACTTTTTTTGCTTTGTTTATTAAATTTAAAACATCATCAACTACTTTGGCATTATTTTTATCCTTATCAGTATTTGAATGTTTATTAAAACCAAAAGCTTTATCTGTTGGGGCAGAAAAGATATTTTCAATTGAAGAAATTAAAAAGTCTCTATACTTACTATCAGTTCCTTCTTCTTCAACTTTTTTAATTAAATCTGCATAAGGTGTTAATGCCAAAGAAATTGTTGATTTAAAAGCATACTCTTCAACCAACCTTCTTTCTTTTGTATATCTACTTGAGATAAATACTAACATATAAATTAAAGGAAAAGAAACAGCTATTTTTATTCCTACCTTATACCAATTTGTATCAATGCTGATAATATCAACGGCAATCCAAACAGACAAACCAATTATGACAGCCAAAATAACTGCCAATGCTCCAAGCCACTTATTCAAATTTTCATTTAACTCATCTTTCCTTGTAGCGAAAGTAGAAAATAAACTTGCCCCAACAGCTTTGTTTAGCTGATTATCTATCTCTTCTTGTTGACTTTCATTGGTTTTAATAATTTCATCTGTATTTGTCTCAAATAATGTGATTGTCTCTTCTGTATCTTTAATGAATTTCGACATCTTTGTTTCATACTCATCAATTTTTGAATGAAAAGTATTTATATCACCTTCTACTTCTTCAATACTACTATTTGAACTTTTTGCTTCTTTTAAAATTTCAATAATATTTTCTTTATTTTCTTTAATTGTTTCCAGTAATGCACCAATTTGATTATATACATCTTTTGTGTTCTCTAATTTAGAGCCTATTTCTTCTTCAGACTTTTTAGCCCTTTCAGTATGAATATTTAAATCAGAAATAATATCTTCTGCTCTTGTTAAAACTTCTTCCAACTCATCTTGTTTTGTTTTTGTAGTACTTAGCGTAGTATTTAAACTATTCAACTCTTCTATTAGGTCTTTATATTCTTTTATTTTCTCTTTATATCTAGGTATTCTACGAGCTTCAAAGTCTAAACGATTTGTTCGTACAATTATCATTAGAGACTGAGTTAAATCCTGTAGGTTTGCAAACTGTTGATGATTCGCATATATATTTGCTAGATGAGAGTTAATTTGATTAATAACTTGATGAATTTGTTGTCGAGTAGATAATGGTAATGAATCAAAACTATTATCTTCTATATTCTGTCTAATAAAGTCTACATAGTCTGGCAAATCATTTATTAATTCATTATATGTATATTCTTGACGGTCAGGTATAGTCCAGTTATGCTCATCTACTTTACTCACAAGTTTTTGCTTTATACTTTCAAAGTTCGTTGATGTGATTAAATCATAAATCTGTGTTGTTGTTGCTTTCATTTTATTCCTTTTTTTTCAGGTAATACTTTATCTAACGGCAATAGAACGATATCTATCCATTAAAAAATCATCAATGGATTCTCTTCTATCAACTTTTATTTCATTCATTAAATATATCAAATCATCATCTACCAGAGGTAAAATCAAACCTCTACTATCACTGTATGTATCAGCACAACGATTTAAAAATCTTTCCATATCGTCAATTGTTCTACATAGCATAAGCCCAAATTGACCTCTATTTGGTGAGAATCTCCCTGATAGTTGATCAAGTTCTGGATTCGTCACATCTTTTGAATAGTTTTTGCACTCTACATGTATAAATTGTGATGGGATTCCATATGTGTTTGATAGTCTAAAAAAGAAGCCAGTTTCCGAAGCATTATCAAAAGTAATGTCAATTCTCTTCCGTCCATCATGTATCTCATTTTCAACTATTGGTGAAACTAGATAAGGGTAAAAAATTAATTCCAAGATACCACTAACTGTTTTATGATATCGTGTTGCTTCAGTAGTACCAGTATCAATTGCTTCTAATGTCTCAATAAGATAATCAACAACGGCATAAATATCTTCATGTGCAAATTCATGCTGAGATACTTCACTCATCTGTTCAGGTAGCTCTTCTTTAAAATTTTGAAAAATTTCAGGGTGCTGGATGGTGAAATCTTTTAAATACTCTTTTGTAATTCTTGTAGTGTCTTTAATGCTTTGTTTTGTAACAAATACTCTTTCAGTTCCATCTTTACGCGTCTTTCGTTGAACTAATGCTGTATTAAACTGCAAATGTTCATCTTGCAGATAATTTAAAACAAAATGCTGAACATAATAATCAGGTGTATATTTATTGGCATATGAAACAATTGCTTTGGGTACAAATAGTATCTTCTTTCCATTTATTACAAGCATATCATCATATTCATTTATCCATCGTCTATTTACTTTATCCCACATATCACCAGTGGGAACACTTGGGGATAAGGGAATATTCCATAATATACATTGTTGTTGCGTATATTCTATTAAGTCTTTTCTGATAATGTTCGTAGTCATATCAGAAATTTTATCTTTTCCAACACCCTCAACAAAAATTCGTGTATCTTCTAAATGCTCTAATACTCCTGTAGTAACAGCCTGACTTTCAATTATGCTTTCAAAAATATCATCCGCATCTTGTGTTCCTATGCCTCTACCAGATGGACTACCCGATGACATACCCAAACAAGTTTCATTTGGTTCATGTAAGTGTGAAAATAATTCACGAGCTAAATCTTCTCTACCAGATCTCATTAAAGTGAGAAAGTGAGAAAAAAAGCTTTGGATTGTTCTTGTAGCATTAAGTGACCAACTATCATTTCTAATTGATAAATAATAGGGGTCTAAAAAGAGAGGTAGATCAGCATTTGTATCTATATTAACAAAATCTAATTCATATTGAGATTTGTTTAAATCAAAGTGCTGACTAATTCTCATTCTTAAACACCTTTCTTAGCATTTATTTTTTTAGCTATCTTTTTTGCATGCTCTTGTCTATTTGCATAGACTTCATCAAGTAAAAATGAGAGCATATCATAACCATTAAAAATATCATCGAAAGTTATTTCATCACCACAATGACTACCTGAATTACCAAGCCATTTAATTGCTGTGCAGAGTTCCTTGATATGTTGATATTTGGGTGGAAGTAAATCAATTCTTTCATGAAGACTTAGTCGTATTCTTTTTCTTCTTCTGTTCAATTTAAATCTTTTAATTTTCAAATGTGTCAGCAAGCACTCTAGTCCAACACGCACTTGGTTTGCTGCTGATTGTTTATGGTTAAAAAGCAAAGAAAATGAAGACTCTATAGCTTCTTTTGCATTATTAGGAGTATCTTCTGGAATTTTAAAAATATGTATAGGAGGATAAAAATACAGTGGTCTAAAATAGTCTTCATATTCAGTCTGAATATCTCCTTCTGGTGAGTAGCTCTGCCTAACAATATCTACATATCCAACTCCAGAACTTGTAACTACTTCTCCACACTTTGGATTTGTACAAGTTAGTAATGCAGTATAGGTATATCCAATATCAAGAGGGATATTAAAATCCTCATTGTGAGCATTTTGTTTGGTTATGGAGTTGTCTTCAAATATAAATTTCTCCTTTTCCATTTGAAGTGTTCCTTTGTTGCATGTAGGACACATCCAACTATTCATCGCTTCTCTTAGAAAATATCCTTTATATAGCTTTCTATCAATCATCCTTCAAACGCCTCCTTCAAAACAGCCTGTATTAGGATCTCACTATTTGTTTTTGAACTATTGATTTGAGTTTCTAGTTGGTCACAAATTTTAAAAAGATTTTCTATTTTTGTTACAATCGCTTTTTGTTCTTCAACTTGTGGTAGTGGTATAGACCATAAGCTTAGAGCTGTTGAACCAATATTTGCTTGATTAGCACTACCTGTTGCTGTTTTATAAATATTATCAAGTAGAGTGTCACTTTTCAATGCATAATCATAAAACTTTGGTATGATATTTTGATTAAATCTAAAACATCCAACTCTTTGATTTAAAAATAATCGTTTATTATTGAAATCACTTTCCTCAAGTAATACCGTATAACAATAATCTCTTTTTCCTCTTGTCCCAGTCATAGTAATTAGTAAATCATTTGTTTTTAGTTCAGCATTTAAAGTTTCATCAGCAAGGCTATTCGTAATAAAAACTGGTTTGGCATCAAGTCGTAATTTATAAGGTCTTATATTTCCAAGTCTTAAAACTTGATTTATACCATCTTCCTTGAAAGAGGAACTAAGATATGAATTACCACCTATTAAACTATTAAAAATATCTCCTAACCTACACCACTCCCAACTATCCGGGACATCAAAAGGTCTTTCAGCTCCATTTATTGGTGAAAGTATTTTTTGTTTTTTAATTTTCTTCGCTTTGACAAGTTGCTCTTTTTCAGTTTTTATCTTTTTAAGAAGTATAGAAGCACTTTCAGCACTAGGGTTTTGTTCTCGCCAAGAGTCTGTTAGTTTTCCTTCTATTGCATCTTGCAAAATAGATTGACGGAGTTTTTTTAGTAGATCTTGTTGATTGGATATTGCATCAGTAAGTTCAGCTTGTTCATTGTCCATTCTGTTAAATAATGACACTATTCTTAACTGTTCTTCTATTGGGAGCAATGGAACTTTAACTGTTTTTAGTTTTGTAACTGTTAGTGTAACATTAGCAGCACCAGTCATTAAAGGTACCAAAATACTATCTTTTAATCTTGACAAATAAAGATGTAGAAATTGAGCATTTAGTACATTTTCATCTTTTGGAATAACTGCTACTAAAATTGTTCCAAGTGCAAATTTTCCTTCTTGGTAATGAACATATTTTAAACTTGCGTGTCCGTGACCAGTAGAAGAAACAAGAGGAATACATACTGCTTTTGTATCAAGCTGATAACTATCACAAGTTCGTCTTTCTTTTCCAGTAGCAACAAGAGTATATTTCCCTGACACTGCTTTCATTAACCCAGTTTTACCTTTTTCTAAGTCACATAATTCAGATAACTCAATAAAATCCCATTTAGACATTAACTAATTCTTTTTTGAGTTTATTTAGAAGTTCATCACTTTGTATAAATGATTTATGAAGCATATCAAGAAGTTCAGAAGATGTATGTATCTCTTCTTCCTCTTCTTTATGAGGATTTTTTATATCAAGATTAAAACCATTATTTTTTATAGTCTTTATATTTACTTTCCAAGCCTGTTCATTCTCTTCACGATTATTCCACCACTCTTTCAATCCATCAAACTCACTGATCTTGATAGGCCTTGTTTTTGAGTAAGCCTTTTGCCCATCAGGCAGTTTATGCTCATAGTACCATATCTCTTTTGTAGGTGTGCCTTTGGTAAAAAAGAGTAGGTTTGTAGCAACACTGGCATAAGGTTGGAATACTGAGTTAGGAAGTCTTATTATCGTATGAAGATTACAATCAGTAAGTAGTTTCTCTCTTATGCGTGCTTTTACACCATCCCCAGTAAGCGAGCCATCTGGTAGAACAATCCCTGCACGACCATTATTTTTAAGATACTGTATCATTAGTATCAAGAACAAATCAGCACTCTCTCTTGTTCTATAGGTTGAAGGAAAGTTTGTCTCCATACCATCAGTAACTGTTCCTCCAAAAGGAGGATTGGCTAAGATACAATCTACTCTGTCTTTTTGAGTAATAGAAGTAAGTTCCCGTGAAAGTGCATCATCATAAACAATGTCAGGTACTTCAATGTCATGCAGAATGAGATTTGTAAGTGCCAACATGTGTGGAAGTGGTTTTAACTCTGTACCTTTTATGGATTTTTGAAGAATGAGTCTGTCTTCTATACTGTTGACCTCATTCTTTCGTATATGCTCTATGGCATTCACTAAAAAGCCACCAGTACCACAAGCAGGGTCAAAAACTATTTCACCAAGCTTAGGGTCAACCATCTGGGTTATAAACTGTGTAATGGCTCTTGGTGTGTAAAACTCTCCACTGTTACCGGCACTCTGTAACTCTTTCAGTATTGTTTCATATATCTCACCAAAGAGGTGTTTGTCTTCAGAGCTATTGAAGTCGATTTCATCAAGCTTGTTAATGACTTGTCGAATGAGTGTCCCGGACTTCATATAGTTGTTATTACCATCAAACACTTCCTTGATAAGAAGAGCTCTTTTGTTGGTTGCCGCAGAGGGGAGTGTTTTAAGTCTGGGAAAAAGTTCATTGTCTACAAATTTCAGCAGAGCATCACCGGTCATACCTTCATCATCTTTTGCCCAGTTACGCCATTGTAACTCTGAGGGAATAGGGGAAGTATACTCTTCCTGCAAAAGTTCCATCTCTATATCTTTGTCATCAAAGATCTTTAAAAACAACATCCAACCCAACTGCTCAATACGCTGAGCATCTCCATTAAGACCTTTGTCTTGTCTCATTATGTTTTGTATTGATTTTATAATTCCACTTATGTTTACCACTTGTTATGCCGCCTTATATAATTCTTGTTCTAATTCTGCTACTGCATTTAGATATTGTTGTTTCCCACCAAATAGTTTAATGATCTCCAATGGAGATCCTATTTTGTTAAATGGTTGTACCTGTAAAATGTTGAGACTCTCTATATTCTCTATGCCTTCATCTGCATATTTATTTAAAAGTATTTCTAAAACGGCTTTCGCTTGTTCACCATACTTAGTAAAGTAGTTTCGTTTCTTTACATTCTCAGCTCTCTCTTTTCGACTCAAAGGAGGCATATCGTAGGCACAATGCAGGATCATATCAAAGATATCCATCTCTTTACCGATTTCTTCTTTGAAATTTTCATAAACTATGCCATTCTCCGCAAGCTCATTTATGATAGTTTGCTTTTTATCCGTACCATTCCACTTGTTCAGAAAGTCATCAAGAGATGCAAACTCTTCTTTTACCTTCTGTTTAGTGTAGTCTTTAAGGCTGCCGGTGATAAGCTTCCCATTCTCATCCAGAAACTGTACACGTTCATTCAAAATAGCTACATTGACTCCATTGACAAATACCTTGTCGTACTTCATCCTAACATCTTCAATGATTCCACCATCTATGATGTCTGGAGGTGTCTCATCAAATTCTATCGCGTCACCATCTTCATCAATGATGGTTTCTTGATCTTGTTCTTCTTCCTCTGGTGTATCAAAGTCATCATCCTCACCAATTTCTTTCACCCTAACAGGTTCTCCATCAAAATCAGAATCAGCGAACAAATCTGTAACATTTCTAAAATCCATAATCGTAAAATACGTTTTACCATACTCTTCGTTAATACGAGTACCACGCCCAATGATCTGCTTGAACTCTGTCATAGAGTTGATATTACTATCTAGGACAATGAGTTTACAGGTTTGTGCATCTATCCCTGTAGTCATGAGTTTTGAGGTAGTAGCAATAACAGGGTAGGTCTCTTCAGGGTTTGTAAAGTTATCTAACTCTCTTTTCCCTTCTTCATTGTCCCCAGTGATCTGCATAACATATTTACTATTTTCTGCCATGAGATCTGAATTTTCATTAGCAAGAGCAGTTCGCATTCTGCTTGCATGCTCAATGTCGATACAAAATACAATAGTCTTATCAAAACGATTATGCTTTTTTAAGTACTGAGTGATTTTTTTGGCAACTGTTTCACTTCTTTCATAGATCACTAAATTCTTATCATAATCTTTTCGATTATAAGTTCTATCTTCCACATTATGACCATCAATATCAGTTTTGCCTTTTTCTGGTCTCCAGCCTTCCAAGTCTATGTCTAAGCCCACCCTTATAACTTTATATGGTGCAAGGAAACCATCTTCTATTCCTTCTTTCAAAGAATAAGTATAGACAGGCTCTCCGAAGTACTCTATATTAGATACTTCGTCCGTCTCTTTAGGTGTTGCAGTTAAACCTATGTGTGTAGCATTGGAAAAGTACTCCAATATCTCACGCCAAGCACTATCTTCCCTTGCAGATCCTCTATGTGCTTCATCTATCACGATGAGATCAAAGAAATCGGGGCTAAACTCTCTATATGCATCAGAATCTTCATCATAATTAGTAAGACCTTGATAGAGGGCTAAATAGATCTCGTATGATTTATCTATCTGCTTCTTTCTAATGACAGTCATTTTGTCTTTAAAGTGTCTAAAGTCACCACGCTTAGTCTGATCTATAAGAGCATTTCTGTCTGCCAAAAAGAGAATACGCTTTTTTGTACCACTTTTCCATAGTCTATAGATTATCTGAAATGCTGTATAAGTTTTACCAGTACCCGTAGCCATAACAAGTAGTATGCGGTTTTGCCCTTTAGCAATAGCTTCTACACTTCTATTGATAGCAATTTGCTGATAATACCTTGGACTTCTGCCTGTGCCATCAAAATAGTAATCTTCAGATACTATTTTTTCTTCTTGTTCTGTCTCAATCCCTTTATACTTTTTGTATCGTTGCCATAGTTCATCAGGAGAGGGGAAGTTGTCAAGAGATAGCTCTCGCTCTATAGTTCCATTTGAGAGTGTTTTATCATGCTCATAGAACCCATCACCATTGGAACTGAATACTACTGGTATATCTAAGATATTGGAATACTCTATGCCTTGCTGGATACCTGCATTAACAGAGAGTTTATTATTCTTCGCTTCGATGATGGCGATGGGAATGTTTGGCTTGAAGTAAAGGATAAAATCAGCTCGTTTTCTTTTACCACGAGTAGTTTTATTACCTCTGACATAAATACGCCCATCCGTAAAAGAAACTTCTTCTCTTACTTGAGTTGGGATATCCCAACCTGCTTTTTTAAGCGCAGGAAGTATGAACTGCGTACATATATCTCTCTCTGATAAATCTTGTTTGGTAGGCATATTATTTGTCCAAATTTCAGTTTAGATTTATTATAGCAAATTTTATTCATTATTAATATCACATAGAAATTATCTCCGAAAAAAACAAGAGATAACAGATAGATTTTACCCCCACCTTAAAGGTACTATACACATACAATCGATTGGAAATAAAATCAATAGAAGGATATTCAAAATGAATACCAAAAAACAAGACACATTACCAAGCTTTCTCAATACAGAGATAAACACAATAGCATATTTTCTTTTTTTAGCGACTGGATCAATTATGTTATCTCCTCAAAAAGTATCTATATTCACGTCTAGAAGTGAAATTTCATTGGAGAGAGATAGAGCCGAATCTAGGGGTATTCCTCATACTAAATTAGGTAAACGAACAGGCTCTGATAGGGTGCTATATAGTGTATATGACATTGGAAGATTTATAGTTTCCCGCAAATCGAAGGTTATGTCATGAGTGTAGAGAGAAAAGCATTTAATTTTTATCTAAGTTTTTTTGCACTAATGAAATTCCTTAATGCTAATCAAGTTAGCGATATCGTAATTGCAATATGTAAAGTTCAGTTTTTGGAGATACACATAGATGATATAGATTTTGAAGATGAAAAGACACAGCTTGTCTGGGTAGCTATTAAGCATTCTATAAAGGCTAGTATAGAGGGGTATTGCTCAAAAATGAGTATTGATTATGATACTACCCTTGGTAAGGGGCTTCCAGAGGTGGTTGGCAACAAGGAGAAGGAGAAGTACAAGAATAAGGACAATGAAAAAGAGAAAGAAGAAAACACCTCTTTGCCTCTCCTGGTTCCATCTAAATCAGAATCTGACGCACTTAAAGTAGCTAATTACCTGCTTCAAAAGATTCTTGAGCATAAACCTAACTTTAAAACACCAGAGATTAGTGTTTGGGCAAAAGATATTGAAAAGGCAATCAATCTTGATAATCGTATTATCCAAGAGCTAATAGCTTGTATAGACTGGATTTACTCAGTAAATGGAAGCTTTTGGGTTCCAAACATTTTAAGTGCAAAAAAGCTAAGGGAAAAGTTCGACATCATGGAAGCTCAAATGATGAGTAATCCTAAAAATAAGAGTAGAAATAAAACTGCACAAGCACTCGCTAAAGGAGGGTATTAGAATGCTAGAGAAAGTTGAATACATTAAAAGTATATTTAAAATTGATTTAGATAACCCTTATCTAATAACAGATATTGCCGAGGAGCTTGTAAAGATTGAATTATTTGATGATTATCGAAAATGGTTAAAAATCAATCTTAATCATATAGATGCCCAATATAAATATGGATATCAAAAGTTTGTATTTCTTACGAGGATGTATCTTAAAAAAAGACTTGAATTTATAAATGCAGAAATGCTCTTACAAAGTAAGGCTTATGCAAAGGAACTTGCATATAAAGTCAAAGAAGTATCTTCTCTTGTAGAAGAAAAAGGGTTAACTTTTGAGTATTTTAAAGATACAGGTGGGGGAGCATTTTTTACAGATTTGGAAGTATCCCAACTCAATAAAATAGGTGGGCTCGACTCATCTATAAGGCTACAGAAAAGTCTCTCTGGTTCAGATGCTTTAGCAGATAAATTAGTGCTAATGGCATTTGATTTTCTGGTGACTAGTATTATTGAATATAAACCTCAGAAAAAGACTACTACTGAGGTAAGTATATTAGTGAAAAATGTAGTTAAAAGAGTCTAGTTTACTAGGGGCAAGGTTAACAAGTCCCCCAAAATATTCCTTCGGATATTTGGGAGACTTGTACGTTACGGCTACGCCTTCACTTTCCCTTGTAAGCTGTGTGCTTAACCCACTGACTTTTTAGAAAAGTAAGCAAAATTTTTAATATAAAAAAGGAAAAAAATAATGGATTTAAGAAATGCAATATTTAAATATCATTGTGACAATATTGGAATGACAGTTAAGAAAAAAGAAGAAATCAAGAATGCAAATACAATCGAGTTAATGTGTATGCTTTTGGAAATTCCGCAAAATGATATTGAAAAAATTTCAAACCTTAGCACTAAAAAAGAACTTTCTCGTGTAGTGGAATGCATGAATAAATTCATGAGTGAATAGCAATGGCAAAAAGAAAAAGATATTTCAGTAAGCAACTTAAAATAAATTTGACCGAAGAAGTAGATGAAAGAGTAACACTTTTAGCTCAAGAAGCAGGTCTCACAAAGTCGGAATTTTTTAGAGAGTTGATTAACGAGAAAACAGAAAATGCTCAACTACCAGAAAAAAAAGAAATTGAAGTCATTTATAAAATAGACAAAGATTTCTTTAGACAATATGTTGGTATCGCAACCAATATTAATCAGATCACGAAAAGGTTGAATACGAAAGATATTTTTGAAGCCAGACTTATGCAACGTGTGGAGCAAAAAATAGACCAACTTTTAGAGTGTGCCAAAAAATGAAAGTGCTGATTAATGCAAGTTGTCCAGCAAACTTAAAATCAAGCTTGTGGGGAAACTATGTTATCCAAGGAACAAAAAACAAGCCAAGAAATCAAAGCAAAATCGAAGTGATTGCAGGCAACACCAAATTAGGTGATTCGATCTCTGGTAGTGGTAAGTGGAAAACCAACGAATTCACGCTTGTTTTGGCTTTCAAGGGAAAACAGAGCAAAGAGGTGATGAAACTAGCTTATATAGATTTCATCAAAGATTTTACTCATGGATTTGAAAGGCGAGAGTATCACGTAGACGCTGTTTGCCACTATGATACTGATAATAATTGGCATATACATGTGAGAATCCCCAAACTCAATTTAGTTACAGGGACAGCATTAAGACTCTATATGGACTCTCAAGATCGTAATCGTATCAATTTAATACGAGATACAATCTGCAAGAGATACGATTTGGATATTTCTATAGACGAGAAACCCCTTGTTAAAGAGAGTAGCGAGTTAGCAAAGATCGAGAAGTGGAGAAGTGAAGAGAGTAGAGAGCCATTTAAATTCAAAACAAAAAAAGACAGAGCCGAGACAGAGAGCATTGTTTCTAATGCGGTAATCGAGTACCACGAAGCAGGGTATATCAATAATATAGACGATTTAAAGGATTTCATACAAGATGAAATTGGATTGAAGGTGCTTAAAGATAACGGACACGATTACGCGAAAGACATGTACTACTTCACCGTCATGGATGAGGACAGTGGTAAAAAAATTACACTAAAAGGAGATCTATTTAGTCATGAATTCTGGAACAATAAAAGAGAGATTAGAGAAGATAAAATTAGAAACAATAAAAGTAATCAGCGAGAATCAAACAGAGATAAACGAAGCCTTAGAGAACTCGAATATGAACTTGAAAAGGTCAATCGTAAACGAAAGAGAGAAGTCGAAAAATCTTATAGAACGTCAAGGAAAAGAGCTAGACAGAAATTACAAAAAGACTTTTACATACCACAGTATAATCACGATAGTAGCCGTAATAATGCTCCTTTTAGTGTTAATTATTCAGATTCTTACATGGTTGCAGAAGCCCTTGACAAGTCAGGTGATACCGAAACATTGGCAGACAGTATACAGCGAGGGCGTCGAGTATTGGCAGATTCCCTTAAAAGAAACAGAGATACAAGGTACATGGATTTACATCAAAAAAGGAAAAAAGTAAATGACAATTCTGGAACAGAAGTTAAAGAATATAGAAGAGGAGAGTACGAAGCTCACACAACTACTAAAGAGCGAGAGAACCAACTATTTGAAACACTTAGAGTTACAAGAAGTCAGTTATCAGAGAGCCTTAGAAAAGCAGAGCAACAAGTTCTTGAGAACATTAAAAAATCAAGAAATGTTATGGAAAAAAATATTAGAAGCGATGCAGAGCGAATTGATGAAAAAATTATCAGTTCAAATTCAAAACTCAGAGAGTATACAAGCAAAATACATGAGTTACTTGGAAGAGTTGGTAATCGCGTTGCAAAGCTTAAAAAATCAATTGTAGGAGTTGCCGATGAAATAAAAAAGATAAGGCTTTTTAAACAGGCAAGACAACAAGCTAAGTCTCAAATGAGATCAAAAAAAATTAAATTATCACCAAGGAGGTAATTATGATCTGTTGTATAGATGGATGTGAAGAAACTGGGGAAGAAAGAAAATACTTTTTTAAAGGTATGGGGTTATGTATTGAGCATTATGCTGGATATTTAGTAACTATAGTAGATGATTTTGATACCAAAGTCACTGTTGAAAAAGCTGAGAGTAGTTTTGAGAAGTATAAAATCGTATTAAAACCGATTATACCATCGCCAAAGCCAAAGCCGAAGCCGAAGTCAGCAGTACGCTCTGGAATGAGAATGTAACTTAATACAATGCACTAAACGTTCATAGGTAGAAGATATTATTCATCATTTGGTGAATAATATTCGGTTTTTTTTATTTCATTATCATAAATACTATTATCATCAAGTAAACTTTCATAGATAATATCAGAGTCAATACCATTCTTCATGTTCTCTACTATATCGTTCCCAATTTTATAATATGATTCATGTAGTTTTTCTGTACTTTTAACACCACTACGTGGTTTAGTTGGTCTAAAAAACTTATATATATCTTTAATAAATATATCTGACAAAACACCTCTTGTTTCAAAATAGTCTACAAGTAAACGTATTGATTCATGTGGCAATTTTGGTAATCTTATGTTAAAAAGAATTTTATCTTCAGATAAGGAGTGCACTTGAAGAGTATTTTTTTTCAGTCCTTTTATTTCTCTTTTATATTCAGTTCCATCATAACTCATTTTGTGGGTTTTATGTAAATCTACTTCATTAATAGTTTCAGTAATTAAGAATAAATCAACCAAATCAAGTTCTAAATCATTATCATTGATATAATTAAAAAGTTTATTACTCATTCGTTCTTTCACTATGTTTAGTATTCTATATTCTGCATTCATTGTTAAATAATGTATGTTTTTATAATCTTGATCAGTAAACTCATTTAGATTTTTTTTGTTTATCTCTTCTAGCTCAATTTTTGATTTAGAATGAATTTTATCTAGGTATAGAAAAAATTCATTTTTATCTTTGTATTTATCCATTACTATTTCTCTTCTTTTAGTTTTAAGTTTAAATAATAGTATAGCAAAGAAAAGACGAGAGTTTTTTCGTGTAAAAAATAGTTTTTGGAGATAAATAGGGGATAAAATAGATAAATATGAATAAAGATAAAAGTCATGTAGTACCCAAGAGGAGGGCACTACATAGGATTAGTTAACTGCTACTTCAACGCTAGTACCTTCCCAGATACCATGTTTAGTACAGTAACCATGAGCAACAAGTTTAAGTTTTTTACCTGTTGGGATGATTGTGAATGTAGTTGTGTTGTGTGCTTTGATGTTACCAAGAGTTCCTGGAACGTAAGAAACTTGAGCTAATTTAGTGTCACCGTTAAAAAGTGTGATTGACTCGATGTAGTGATCAAAATCATCCGGGTGAGTATATTCGTTACCCATTTTTACAGTTACTTCAAACGGCTCTCCAGCAGTTGCTGTATCTGCACATGAGATAAATGGAGAGTGTCTGTCTATAAGGTCTTTCTTTGCTTCTCTATCTACTTCTGAGATATCTACGTATTTGTTAATTTTTGGCATATTAATTCCTTTTATTTTTTGGTGAGAACATTATAGCACAAGTAAAGTTAAATAGGATAAAATTTATCTTATTTAGTAAAAGTACCAAAATAAAAGTCAAAATTGAACCGTATAAAGTAACTAGGATCATAGTTATAATCTCTGTGAAAATTTACAGATGGTTTAATTTCATAATAAAACCAATCACGCCAAATATTTTGTCTCCAACTTACAGAGCTAACATAATTATTTATACCGCTGTAATTTTTGTCAAGTTCATAAAAATCATTATAATAGGTATTACCAAAAAATGATTGTGTGAATTCAAACTTTCCATCTTGTTCTAAATTCCAATAATACTGAAGTGTCAGCCCATAATCTGTTCCTCTTTCTGTTGAGGCTGTTTCTCTATGGAGTTGAATTCTAAACAAGTTATTTTTATCAAAAAATCTATCAAAATAAAT
>WTAE01000085.1 GCA_013139765.1 Sulfurovum sp. | reverse complement strand
CGTATTAAAGGGGAATCCGATATTAGAGATATCCTTGATGTACCTTTACTTGGAACCATCCCACTCATTGTTAAGGATGCAGAAAGCATAAAAGTATTTGACTCACCTAAGTCCTCCGTGGCTGAAGCCTTTAGGAACTTACGAACCAACTTACAGTTCATGTCTGAAGAGAAAGAGGTGCATACGATTGCGGTTACGTCAACCGTTGGGGGTGAAGGTAAAACTACTGTGTGTATTAACTTAGGGGCTATCATGAGTATGGCAGGTATTAAGACGGTTATCTTAAACCTAGATATGCGAAAACCCACCTTACATCAAAAGTTTAAGCTCTCAAATGTGAAAGGTATGAGTACCTATTTATCTGGGCGTTCTACTCTATCTGATGTGATTCAACACAGTGAACATGAACATTTAGACATTATTACTTCTGGGCCCGTACCTCCAAACCCAAGTGAACTCATACAGAGTGCCTATATGGAAAAAATACTGCTTGAATTGAAAGAGATTTATGATGTGATTATTTTAGATACGCCACCTGTAGGTCTTGTTACAGATGCCAGAACAGTGATGCATTTAGCTGATACAAGCATTTATGTTTTAAGGGCTGAATATTCTAAAAAAGAGTATTTACGAAAAATAAAAGAGCTCTCTTCTTTTAAGGAGATTGGCTCTTTAAGTATGATACTTAATGCTGTACCACTAGGAAAAGATGGTTACGGCTATGGTTACGGCTATGGCTATTATGAAGATGATAAATAATGCTCTCTTTTTTTAAGAAAAAAGAAGCAATAAAAAGAGAGATTCCAAAATTAAAGGTAGATTTACATTCTCACCTCATTCCCGGTATTGATGATGGCTCACAAAGCATGGAAGAGAGTTTAGCCCTGCTTAAAGCTTTAGAAGATTTGGGTTATGAAAAGGTGATCACTACCCCACATATCATGGCAGATGCTTACCGCAATACGCCAAAGGGTATAAAAGCAGGTTTAGAAACATTACGTAAAGCTGCTTCATTGGAAGGAATATCTCTTCAGATAGAAGCTGCAGCAGAGTATTATTTGGATGATGGTTTTGAAAAACTTGTAGCGCAAGGTGATATGCTTTGTATAGAGGAAAAATATTTATTATTTGAAACTTCATATTATGCCAAACCTCTCCAGCTAGAAGAGATGATTTTTACGATGACATCTGCAGGCTATATTCCACTGATGGCGCATCCGGAACGTTGCCGTTATGTAAAAAATCCTTTAGAAGAGTACCAACGTTTTAAAGAACTTGGTGTACTTTTTCAAGTGAACTTAAACTCTTTTGCTGGGCATTATGGTAAAGATGCCAAGACAAAAGCCAGTTTTTTATCTGCCCAAGGTATGATTGACTTTTTAGGTTCAGATACCCATCATAAAAAACAAGTGCAAACCTTAGGGGAGGTTTTGATTTCAAATGACTATGTGGACATTTTTGAGTCCAATACCATTCAAAACAATAGGCTTTTATAAAGCTGAGAAAACGACATTAGAAGAAAGAGGAAGAGAAATGAAACAAATAAAAATGATGGTGCTTACAGGCGTAACTTTACTTATTGCAGGTTGTACTGGTACATCAGATTATGCACTTTTGCAATCACAACACAAAGCGAATAAGCCGGTATACGTGACAGATAGAAGTATAGAGTATCGTATTCTACCGCAAGATAGATTGGCTATTTCTCTCTATAAGGACCCATCTCAAGGTTCAGACCAATATTCACAAACTGAATTGGGACAACAAATGAATCAAAAGGGTATATTGGTAGATACAGCAGGTCAAGTCACTTTGCCACTGATTGGTAAAGTTAAAGTAGCTGGTTTGTCTCAAACACAAGCAGCAGACCGTATCGGTGCTAGATATAAAAAATACCTCAATACCCCTTCTGTGTATCTTGAAGTCATGAACAAACGTCTTTTTGTTTTAGGTGAAGTGAAAAAACCAGGTGTGGTAGCCATTGACAAAGAAAAAATGACACTTTTTGAAGCTTTAGCCACAGCAGGTGACTTAACAGATTCCGCAGTGAGAAATGAGATTGTGATTTTATCAAACAGTCCAATAAAAGGGATGCAGATGCGTACGGTTGACCTGACACACTTTGAGACTATGAATTATGCTTCTTTGATGTTAAGACCTAACGATATTGTCTATGTCAAACCAAATTCATGGAAAGAGTTTAGGGTATCTTCTGACAACTTTACCGCGCCATTTGAAACCATTACAAAAATTGCTGCGCCTTTCGTAACGCTAAAGTACTTGACAGACTAATGATGACTTCTCTTTTAGCTTGTGGGCTCATTTTTATACTTTCTTTGGGACTGATCTTTATGATACGAAACAATGCCGTATCTTTAGGATTAATAGACAGCCCCAATGAACGTAGTACACATAAAAAAGATATTGCAAGAGGGGCTGGCATAGGCTTTTTTCTTGCTGTGATTATCATTTTTCCTTTTTTCTATTTGGAACTTTTAGAGACAAATTTTTGGACCTTTCTTGCGATTTTAATGATTTTTATTATTGGTACCTTAGATGACCACCGTGATGCTTCACCCAATATGAAATTTTTTGTTATTATACTTGCCACGACCTTATTGTATTTTGACAATATCGTGATTCGTGATTTAGGTACTTTTTTCGGATTTGAACTCTCTTTAGGGTGGTTCGCTCTACCTTTTACCATTTTTGCTGTGGTCGGCTTTACCAATGCTTTAAATCTCATAGATGGTTTAGATGGCTTGGCTGCAGGTATGAGTATTATTATTTTAACGGCTTTTCTCGTGGTCGGTGTGATGCATGATGACCTTATGATGGTGGCGCTCTCTTCCACATTCATCGCAACTCTAGTAGCGTTTCTTGTCTTTAACTGGCATCCCGCTTCCATCTTTATGGGAGACAGTGGTTCTTTGACTTTGGGTTTTGTCATCTCTTTACTTGCGATTAAATCCTTGGCGTATATTCCTACAGTGAGCATATTATTTATTGCAGCCATCCCCATCTTAGATACGGTGGTGGTGATGAGTAGACGGAAAATAAATGGAAAATCCATGTTCTCTGCTGATGCTTGCCATATTCACCATGTCTTAAAAGGTTTTTTTGCAGAAGATACAGCTAAAACGGTTCTTTTTTTACTGGTATTCCAAAGTATATATACTCTCACAGGTTTCCAATTTCGACAACATGAAGATGAAGGTTCTTTACTTCTAATCTTTATTTTTAATATCATATTATTCTATATGTTCTTAGCTGCGATGATTAGACGTCAGAAGAGAAAATGTTAAGTTTATTGAGAAGTCTATTTATATGGCTTATACTTTTCTCTTGTTCCTGGGCAGAAAAACCCTATATCATGGTAGACCTTTCTCAACAAAAAGCCTATGCTATGCAAGATGGGTATGTACTTTTTGAAGGACGTATCTCTTCGGGAGTGCCTGGTCGTGAAACACCTGAAGGTGAATTTACGGTACTTCAAAAAAAACGTTACCATACTTCAAACATGTGGCCTAGACCCAATGGTGGTGCTAAAATGCCTTTTATGTTAAGGTTAACCAACACAGGCATTGCTATGCACTTGGGACATGTACCCAAACGCGCAGCTTCACATGGCTGTATACGTATGAAAAATGGTTTTGCACAAGAGATGTTTAACTGGTCTAAAGTAGGTATGAAAGTCTATGTGCAAGGTGATGCCACCCATTATGGAGACAATGCAAGAGACAATGACTACGGAGTCATTGAAATACACTAGAGGTTCTCTAAACTTTTTTAAAACTTTTTACTATCAACACAACTACAAGCACTTCAATAGCTATCAAGATAAAATGCAGTAGATAGACTTGCTCTTGCGCCTCTTTTATTCCATACTCTGTCAAAACTTTATAAAACAGATAAGAAAAACCCATACCAAAAAGGTAGCCCAATTGTTTGGCTGTATCGACTTTGGTAAGTAGGGTATCTGTTTGCAGCAAAAGGGTTTCAACCCTTACAAGGTAAGAGCCAAAGACAAAGGTCACCTGGTAGCCTATATAGAGTATCAGGGCCGTCTGGTACGTGTAAGAGGTGAACATAAAGTAAATCATTGCCAAGAGTAAAACCACTTCCACAAGTAAAGAGATTTTAAAAAACCAAGAAGCATTGAGTATGTGGTGGTAAAAACGTGCCACGACGAGCATCGCTGTGGCAAGCAGTACACCGCCTAAAGAGTAGACAGAGGGTTCTAAAGGTGCATAAAGTGTAAAGATGGCTCCTACAGATAACCCTAAAAAGAGTGAGTTGAAAAACTTATATCTGATAAACCATGTAGGAATGAGTGTTAACATAAAATATTATACCTATTTTTATTCAATTTTTTTAGGGTAGGGTGTTGTCTCCTGACAACACCAACCATAGATTAAAAGCTATATTTCACTGTAGCATAAAGTGAAGCACCTTCAGTAGCATAGGCATACACAGATTGGTACTCTTTATCAAAGATATTTCTAGCATTGATGGTAAGATCAAGGTCTTGCGCAATTTTAGCACCGAAATTCACGTTCCATACTGTGTAGTTTCCTGTGGGTACATCTGACGCGATAGGGTATCCACCATCTGTATCTATTCTATCTCCTATGTATTGTGCATCTACACCAAAGTGCATATTGTTGTCTGTGTAGTAGTTTAGAGAAGCGTTAAGCGTATCTTTTGCACGTCTTGGAAGGTCAGAACCATCTTCTTTTTCAAAGTCTATAAGGTGTGTATAGTTTGCAGTAAAGAGAAGGTTAGAAAGTATGGCATAGGTACTAGATATTTCTAGGCCAGAAAACTTAGATTCACCATCCACATTGTAGTAGCCAAAAGCGTTATTATCATAGTCTACAAAATCTTCTACTTGGTTATTGAAGTAGGTAAAGATGAAGTATTTTTTATATCCTGCACTTACGTCAAAGCCTCTTGTGTAGCTTGGTTTTAGAAAGGTACCAAAGGCAGTATTTGCAAGTTGGTAAGCACTTGGTGCATCATACGAAGTGTAGTAGTTTGCTGAAGTCTCAAAACCTTTTAAGAAGTCATGGGCATGTTTTACACCCACTTTATACGTTGTTTTATTGTCAAATTCATCATAATTGTCGTAACGTAGGTTTGTCTCCAAAAGTGTGTTTTCAGAGATGTTATAAATGTTGGCGACATAAATGGCTTTATTGGTATACGCTGCTTGGCTTGCAGCATAGTCATTAAATTGGTTAAAGCCATCAGTGTCTTTATATTCAAGACCTAAAACCACTTTTCCAACAGTGTAGTCATATTTGTTTATAAGTGCGTACTCTTCGAGTGTTGCATTGTAGACATTTACACCATCACCAAAGAACCCTGTGGTAAAGTATTCTCTCTCATATTCACCTTTACTTGCATGAAAATACGCACTGTAGTTATCATGTGAAAAGTCATAATCTAAGGCAATGTTTTCCTGATCTGCCGTAGCATGGGAAAAATCATCTTCTGCCTGAGCAAAAGAAAAATTGTCATCATAGTCTGTTTTTGTTTTGTAAGTATTGTAGGAAAGTCTTATTTTGTTGTTTTCATTAAAAGCATACCCTACTTTTACATTTGCATTTTTATTTTCATATCCATCTGCCTCAGCAGATCTTGGTGCGAGTGCAGAGAAACTATCCGTTTTGAGGTAAGAACCTAGAATTTGAGCACTAAACTTTTCATCTTTATATGAGAGGTCAGCATTAGCACCTCGCGTATTGTAAGCACCATATGAGAGCCCCAATGAACCATGTACACCTTCTTTGGCTTCTTTGGTAATGATGTTAATCACCCCTGCTGAAGCATTTGAACCCCAAATTGAACTGGCACCTCCTTTTAAGATTTCTATTTGTGCAATGTTATGAGTGGTTAGCGTGTCAAGCAGTGCTGTGCCATTGGTAGTACTTGGGTCATTTAAACGCATGCCATCAAGTAAAACAAGTACAGAACCCGAATCCATTCCTCTCAAGAAAAATGAAGTAGGTTGCCCAAGACCACCAGCAGTAGCAACTTGAATGCCTGCTTGTGTGGCAATGGCTTGTGCCACAGTCTGATAACCTTTCTCTTCAATCTCTTCTGCTGTGATAACAGTGACATTACCTGTCGTCTCTTTGATAGATTGAGGGGTTTTATTGCTAGAGATTATGTTGATGTCTTCTAGGGTTGTGTCTGCAAATGCTGTGCTGTTTGTTAGTAGTGTAAGCGCTACGAGGCTTAGTGATGTTTGTTTCATGGTGTTCTTCCTTGTCCGAAGGTCGGACTATGTTAGTCCGATAGTTTTCTTGTTTTATTATTCTGTAAATGTTTGTTTGTTGTGTCGTTATTTTGTCGGGGTGAGGGCACCCCGACCTACACGTGTAGACTATATTGAGGGTGGTGCAGTTTTTAGTGGGAGGAGAGAAAATGCAAGTTTATGGTACTGAAAGTTACTGTCAAGTCGTGTCAATTTGTGCAAAGTAGAGTACATTGCAATGACAGCGAGAGAAAAGTAAAGTTTATTGTGACCACGTAAATATTTTTTCATGCGCGCATTGTACATAAAAATACTTAAATAGTATGTTATACGCATTGTACTATACCCCATCATGAACCCTATATTAAGAGACATTTTCACGTGATTACTTTGAGATGATGAGGAATGTTAAATTTAAGCAAGTATAATTGCTTTAATTATTTACAGGAGCATTTAACTATGGCAATTGAAACCGTACAATCAACAGACGCATTTAAAGCATTGGTAACAGAAGTTACTTCACAAGCAGGGTACAAAGAACCTATAGCCTTTGGTATCGCAAGAGTAGACCGTGGTCAGAAAAATGCAGAGAAAATTCTCCAAGCAAACTTCGGACTTATTAACTGGAAAGAGAACTTTGGTTCAGCTGCAGTATTTATCAAAGCTTTACAAGAAGCAAAATGTAATGTAGACTTTTCAGGTACGGAATTTGTAACTACTATTAACGACACTTTTGTGGCAAACGCACTAGCAGCATTTGACCCTTACCTTGCAGAAGCTACAGGTGAAGCACACAAAAATGTACAAGTGATTCAAACACTTTCTAAAATGAAAGACATTGGAAAGAACTTTAGAATTGTGTTTTTGTTTGAAGATGCAAATGCGCAGTCAGTTGAAGCTGTATATCTTAAACTTTACGCACTTTCTCAAAGCAAAGCAGAGCTTAGAAAAGTAAACCTCAATGGTGCTTTTGGCATTCTTTCTAACGTAGCATGGGTTGGAAACACTCCTTTCGAACTTGACTACTTAAGAGACAATGAAATTGAAATGAAACTAAACGGTACGTACCCAACAGTTGACTCTGTAGATAAATTCCCAAGATTCTTACAGCACATCATTCCTGCTGATAATACACGTATCTTGGAAGCGTCTAAAGTAAGAATGGGTGCACAATTGGCAGCTGGAACTACTGTAATGCCAGGTGCTTCATACATCAACTTTAATGCGGGAACTCTTGGTCCTGTTATGGTTGAAGGGCGTATCTCATCTTCAGCTATTGTAGGTGCAGGTTCAGATGTTGGTGGAGGCGCAAGTATCTTAGGTGTATTATCTGGAACAGATGGTAACCCTATTAGTATTGGTGAAAACACTTTACTTGGTGCGAACTCGACTTGTGGTATCCCTCTTGGAGATGCGTGTATTATTGATGGTGGTATTGCTATCTTCGCTGGAACTAAGCTAAAAGTTGAAGCAGATGAATTGGCAAAAATTATGGAAGCTAATCCAAATTCAGGTATTGAGTATAAGTCTACATTTAGAGCAGATGAATTCCAAGGAATGAATGGACTTCACTTTAGACAAGATTCAACGACAGGTACGTACGTGGTAAGAAGAAGTACAAGAGAAGTTGTATTAAACGCAGATTTACATTAAATATATGTAGGGTTGGCTTCAGCCGACCACTGATTTAAAAGGAATAGCATGAGAGTAGATAAATGGTTAAGTGCCGTGAATGTAGTAAAACGTAGAACGATTGCTACTGACATGCTAAAATCTGGTGTTGTCCTTATTAACGACATGAAAGCCAAAGCTTCTAAAGATGTGAAGCTAGGTGATAAGATTACGATTGAGTACCTAAAAGGTGCAAAACATTATGAAGTCTTACAAATCCCCACAACCAAAACCATTCCTAAGTCTCAAAAAGAGGACTACGTGAAGGAACTCTCTTGACTATGAAACAACAATTTGAAAAACTCTTTAACAATGAAATGCCAACAGAAGAAGCACGTCAATTTCTCATAGACCTCTATGAAAAAGGTGAAAACGCTGAAGATATTGCAGCGGCTGCTTCTGTGATGCGTGAACACTCCATAAAACTTAATCTCTCTGCTGACTTACGTGAAAAAGCCATAGACATTGTAGGTACTGGTGGTGACAAGTCTGGTTCTTTTAACATTTCAACAACTGTGTCACTTCTTTTGGCTTCTATGGGCTGTGTGGTAGCTAAACATGGAAACAGAAGCATCACTTCAAACTCTGGTTCAACAGATGTCCTTGAAGCGCTAGGCATTAACCTAGACCTAAGTGCCACAAATAAACTAAAAATGCTCGAAGAAACAGGGTTTTGTTTTTTCCCTGCAACAGACCATCACCCTGCGATGAAACATATCATGCCTATACGTAAGTCTATAGAACACCGTACTATTTTTAACATCTTGGGACCACTTACAAACCCTGCGAGTACTGAAAAGTATCTTCTTGGGGTATTTGACCCCTCTTTTGTGCGTCGTATGGCAGATGCTTTGGTAGAACTGGGTGCAAAAAGAGCGTATGTAGTTTCTTCGTATGATGGCATGGATGAGATAGGCCTTGCAGGTAAAAGTGCTTTTGCTTTTGTTGAAAATGGAAAAGTGACAGAGGGGGTAATAGACCCTGAAGCTTATGGTTTTACTTTAGCCCCTAAAGAAGCCATACAAGGTGGAGATGCTGCCTTTAATGCAAACATAACAAAAGAGATTTTGTCGGGAAAAGAAAAAGGTGCCAAAAGAGACATAGTGGTTTTAAATGCTGCTTTTGCGTTAGTTGCCAATGGCACTTTCACAGAAATCCCTGAAGCTATCTCTGCAATACAAGCACAGTTAGACTCAGGCAAAGCAGCAGAACATTTAAACCTTATGGTTAAAGTAAGCCAAGAACTAGTGTAGGGGGCGATATGGAAATAACAGCGTCACTATCAGAACTAAACAAAGTCGTTGACTATCTAGAAAGTACTTTAACTGACAATGCTATTGTCTTCCTCCGTGGAGACTTAGCTGCGGGTAAAACAACACTTACACAAGCACTTGCCAAAGCCAAAGGCATAGAAGCTGAAGTGACTTCGCCTACTTTTTCTTTACAGCAGTGTTATGTGGGTGAAGATGGTCAAAATTTGTATCATTATGACTTGTATCGTTTAGAGCATGAAGAGTTTATGCAGATGGGACTTTTTGAAGAGTTTGAGAAAGAGGGTTGGCATCTGATAGAATGGGGTTCTGATGAACTTAAAGCCTTTTTAGAAGGTGTAGGTTATAATGTGACAACTGTAGAGATAACATCAAACGAAAATAGCAGAACATATAGGATAGATATTTAATGCACACACTTGAAGCTATAAACCTTGCCAAAACCATTAAAAAAACAAAAATTGTACATGACATTTCTTTGAGAGTAAAAAGTAAAGAGATTGTAGGTCTTTTAGGACCCAATGGTGCAGGAAAAACCACTTCTTTTTACATGGTTTGTGGGTTAACCAATGCCACAGAAGGACAAGTCATTTTAGATGGTGTCGATGTAACCAAACTCCCTTTAAGTTCAAGAGCTAAAATGGGCATAGGCTATTTGCCTCAAGAGTCTTCTATATTTAAAGACTTAACGGTAGAAGAGAACTTACTCATCGCTGCAGAAGCACTAAAACTAGATGAAGACCTTGCCCAGAAACGTATAGAAAAACTCTTAGAAATCTTTAACATCGAGCCTATTCGTGCACGTTTAGGCATACGTTTGAGTGGGGGAGAGAGAAGAAGGGTTGAGATTGCCAGAGCATTGGTAGGTGAACCTAAGTTCTTGTTACTTGATGAGCCTTTTGCTGGGGTAGATCCTATTGCAGTAATTGACATTCAAAATATTATTAAACAGTTGGTAGATCTTGATATGGGTATTTTGATTACTGACCACAATGTACGTGAAACTTTAGGTATTTGTGACAGAGCCTACGTCATGCGTTCGGGTGAAATGTTAGCCACTGGAACAAGTGATGAAATTGCCAATGATGAGAATGTACGTAAACACTACTTGGGTGAGCATTTTACGTTTTGATTGATAGGACGAAAATAGGCAAAGCCCATTGTCTACGCTAACGCTGAGTTTTCTTCAGCAGAATGCTCATGCACCTAGGTGCTATAGGATATTATGACACTCAAAAACATCAAAATACTTT
>WTAE01000260.1 GCA_013139765.1 Sulfurovum sp. | reverse complement strand
TCATAACGTGCCAAGTTGGTTGCCGCTTCAGCTGTTGCAAGTACGTAATACGTTGCAATGTCATACTTTGTGTTTGAAAGCTCTTTTTTTACGATGGTATGTCCAGCAGCTTCTAATTTTGCCACAGTCTGCGCAAATGCTTTTTGAATGTCTGCATCTGCTGCTTCCACATACGAGTCAATGACTGCAATAGTCAATTTCACGTCTGAGTTTAAGTTATTTGCAATGTCTTCTATTTCAAAATCTGCGGAGGTTGAGTCTTTGTCATCATGCCCTTTAATCGCATCATACAAAATAGCTGCATCTTCCACATTTTGTGTGATAGGCCCAATTTGGTCAAGACTTGAAGCATACGCACCCAAACCAAAACGACTCACACGACCATAGGTAGGTTTCATCCCTACACAACCACAGTACGCAGCAGGTTGTCTAATAGACCCACCCGTATCTGAACCAAGTGCTGCAATGGCAATACCACCAGCAACAGCAGCAGCAGAGCCACCTGAAGATCCTCCTGGTACTCTGTCAGATGCATGTGGATTTTTCGTTGGTCCATAAAAAGAACTTTCAGTCGTTGAACCCATAGCAAATTCATCCATGTTTGCACGACCAAAAGCCATCATACCTTTTGACTTCAAATTTTTAATCACAGTGGCTTCATATGGTGCAATGTATCCTTGAAGGATTTTAGAACCACCAGTGACAGGCCAATCTTTCACTTGAATGTTGTCTTTAATCAAAATGGGAATACCCGTACCTGAAGACTCAAATCCTACATAGGCATTAAGATCAGAGGCTTTGGCTTGTACTTCAAGGTCTGCTCTAAGAACTTCAAGTTCTTCATTTGATTTTGTTAATGCTTCTTTTAATGTAATCAACGTTTTTCCTTATACCTTCAATTTCTTTTTATAATACGCCACAAGCGCCAAACCAAGACCCACCACAGCCAAAATAAAAACAATAGAACCAGCTATTACTTCCATCCCAACAGGCTGAGTCATGTCAAACATTAAGCAACCACTTTGGCACAACGTTCACAGGCACAGTCCTCAGAAGTAGAAGTAAATCTCCAACATCTTGGACATTTAGCAGCAGAGGCTTTATGTACCGTAAAGGTCTTACCTTCTACTTCAAAGCTAGCCACTTGTTCACTCTCAGAACTTGATTTTATATCTGAAACAACAAACCAATCTTCCAAATCTTTTGAATCATTAATGGCAAAGATACTTGTATCTCCAGCTATCTCTACTTCAAGTGTAGACTTCATAAGTTTTTCTTTTTTAAGCTTATCAACTGCTTCTGAAAACTTCACTCTTGCTTCTAAAAGGATTGTATCGTCAAATGAAGCTTCCACTTTTGGTACTTCAACATAAAGAAGATCAAATACATTTTCCATCCCATCTTTAAAGAGGGCAGGCGCGTATTCAAGAATCTCATCTGCCGTATACGTAAGTACAGGAGCAATAAGTCCAAGCATTGCTTTAGAGATATGTGCCATTGCAGACTGTGTTGCACGTCTTACTGGATCGTTTTTATCTTCACAATAGAGTCTGTCTTTGGTGATATCCATGTAGATACCTGAAAGCTCATTGGTAATGAAGTGGTTCAGTGTCGCAAAACCTCTTAAGAAGTCATACGCATCAAAACTCGCTTTGACTGAAGTAAATACTTCTGAAGCTTTGTTCAAAATCCATCTGTCTAGTTCGCCATAAGCATCATTCGCAACATAAGCATCTAAGTCATCTACGTTTGCAAGTAAAAATCTAAAAGTGTTACGTATTTTTCTATACTGCTATGCTGTTTGCTTGAGTATCTCATCGGAGATTTTCAAGTCAGATTGATAGTCTGAAAGAGCAACCCATAAACGCAATATCTCAGAACCATACTGCTTGATGACTTTGTCTGGAGCCATTACGTTCCCCTTAGACTTAGACATCTTCTCACCCTTTTTATCCACAGTAAATCCATGGGTAATGAGTGTTTTGTATGGTGATACTTCATTCACTGCTGAAGAGAGTAAAAGTGAAGACTGGAACCAACCTCTATGTTGGTCAGAACCTTCAATGTACAATGATGCTGGGTATTCACCTGCATCATAATTACCTGAAGAAAGTACTGAGTTCCAAGTTGAACCTGAGTCAAACCATACATCTAAAATGTCAGTTAACTTTTCTAAGTCATCTGGATTATATTTGCTATCTGCTGGCAATAACTCTGCATTACTCATAGCATACCAAGCATCTGCGCCATGTACATCAAACAACGCTGCAACATGTTCTAACACATCTACATCAAATATTACTTCTTTCGTACTTTTGATTCTAAAGAATGCAATAGGTACACCCCATGAACGTTGACGAGAAATACACCAGTCAGGTCTACCCTCAATCATAGGCTTCAAACGGTTTTTAGAACTCTTAGGATAAAAATCTACATTTTCAATCGCTTTGAGTGCTGTGTTACGTAAAGTATCTTTTGCACCCTCAGCTTTGTCATCTATAGAGATAAACCATTGGTTCATTGCTCTATAGATAAGTGGTGTTTTGGTTCTCCAACAGTGTGGGTATGAGTGTGTAAACTTACTTTGTTTCAGTAAAGCATCACCCAATATTTCTAAAATAGGCTCATTGGCTTTAAAGATGTGCATGCCTACAAATTCTTCAGGATTAGGAAGTAAGTTCAGTCCAA
>WTAE01000191.1 GCA_013139765.1 Sulfurovum sp. | reverse complement strand
AAGAGGGAAAAAAGAGCTTAGGTTTACGTCCTAAAGAAGCAAAAATTTTAGATTATTTTATAGCACATCCTCATAGGGTCATTAGCCAAGAAGAGTTAGTACAGAATATTTGGGGCTTTGATGACTTACCTACGGATGCCACATTACGTTCCTACATACGAAATTTACGTGAAGTGATAGGAAGCGAAAGAATAGTCACGCAACGTGGTATGGGATATAGATATGAATGATTTAGAAAAACGCTCATTTTACTCTTTCTTAGGACTATACATTGTCTCATCTTTTCTATTCTTAGCAGGTATAGGTTACTGGTACTACACGGCACAAAAAAATGCACTAGCCAATGAAACCTACTATAAACTCCAGCACATTGCTGACATGAAAGCTGGGGAAATAATCATGGCACATATGCAAGGTAAAACTTTGCGTTCACTCGAAGTCCCCAAAGAGATTAAACTGGTACTTATCAACACCAAAGGAAAAGTACTTGAAGGTGAACTTGTTGCACCTAGACTACATATAAAAGAGGGTTATTTTTCTGAAAATGGCTATAATATTCTAATCTCAGATGCACCCAAAGAACATCTTAATATTGCTTATGTGCTAGCTCAGTCGAACGCTTTAGTCACAGAACTTGAGAAACTTCGTAACCGCGTGTTTTCTGCTTTGGTATTGGCGGCATTTTTGATAGTTCTCATTGCATGGGGGCTTTCTAAACTTTTTATGAAACCGGTACACCAGCGTGTGGAGCAGATAGAACGTTTTATTAATGACATTACCCACGAACTTAACACTCCCATCACGTCACTCACCATGTCTACCAATCAAGCATTACAGCAAGAAGGCTGTACTGCTAAGATGTTAAATAACATTTCCATTAGTACCAAACAGTTGTATGATATTTATCGTTCCTTGACGTACTTAAATTTCTCTACGACAGACACCTTATCAGAAGTCTTAGATTTGAAAACTATACTTGAAAAAAGCCTGGCGTATTATGGGCCTTTGGCAGACATAAAACGCATTGCGTTTGATGTGAAACTTGAAAAGCTACGTTTTGCCATACCTGATGAGCAAGCTAGTCTGCTGTTTGGAAACCTCATTGGTAATGCGATTAAGTACTCTTCTCCTAACTCTAAAATTGACATTGTTTTAGAAAACAATTTGCTTAGCATTAAAGATGAGGGGATAGGTATCGCTCTAGAGAAACAAAAAGAGATTTTTGAAAAGTTTAAAAGAGGCACAGAATACTCTGGTGGCTTTGGAGTGGGGTTGAGCATTGTGAAGCGTATTTGTGATGAGTATGGTATTGAGATGACTTTAGACTCCACACTCAATGAGGGCACAACATTTACCCTCAGATTTCCCTTAGAAGTTTAATCATCCCAACTGTGTAAAATCTTTTTGAATGTCTCAAAAAGATTTGTCATATAATCATTTAATTCTTTACTTAAAGTCAGTCCTGTAAGGATGCTTTCGACAGAAATCGTTGCAAGGATAGTATGTTCACCCTCTTGATAGACAGAGATACGGCATGGTAAGAAAGCGGAAATTTCAGGGTTCTCAGTTAAAACTTTTTTTCCTCCTACCGGGTCACAAAGTTCATAAACAAAGATAGCTTTATCTATAGGTTGGCCTTTTTTCTCTAACATTTCTTGAAATGGATAGCATTTTAAGACGCCAAAACCGTGTGCTTTGGCTTTTTCTTCAATCTCATCCTGTATGGTTGTGATGTTCGTTTTTGTATGTACCTTGTATATCATAATAATCTCCCCAGATTTTGTGTTGTAATTATAACAATTATAACATAAAATAAAAAAAGATTAGTTACATTTTTCGTCTATATAGTTTTGTACAAACTTACGTACATCTGCGTAGACAAAAGAGTCTTTGTATCCTTCAATTTTACCGCCAGATGCATTGACATGTCCGCCACCTTTACCAATGTGTGCAGCCATAGCTGAAACGTCTAGTTTGTTATTTGAACGTAAAGAGAAGTTACCTCTGAAGTTCACATCCATGTAGAAGGCATAGTCTTCATTGGCAACCATTGAAGCATTCCCGATGATAGAAGCATTTCCAACGTTGTAACCCAAGATGCCTTTATGGCCTTTGTACTCAATGGTAAGACGTTGTTTGTCTGTTGTGAGTAAGTCTGTCACGTAGTAGGCTACCAAGTTGTCTTTGGTGTCATTCTTAGCTTGTTTAAAAAAGGCTTTTTTCGTTTGATGTAAAGAGTCATCAAGTTTGATAGGTGCATCTTCTTCATTGACGAGATTTTTAGCAGCGTCTATCATGGAGAGTTTAAAAGCTCTGTCTTGTGCAGGAAATAAAATACGCCCAATCTCTCTCGCGCCAGAGATCATGCCTAACATGACTTTTCCATACTCAAAGAGGGAGTCATCGCTTACCCAAATGTCTATGGCATTGATGGCTTTAACGATGTTGGCCAAGTTATTGTCTGCATCAAAGGAATAGTGGGTTTGTAGCCAATCATACGTAATGAGTGTGGCACAACGGGTTGTGTCTAGTTTGTACCAAGCAAAACGTTCTGCTGCTTGTGCACCTGTGGCATGGTGGTCAAGTAGTTGTAGTTTTGCACCAATACGTACGGCTTCTTTTTCAATCCAATTACCCTCTTTAGTCGTAAGGTTTAAGTCTGTAATGAGAATGAGACGTTCTATCTCTTTACTGTTGACAAATTTGTCTTGTTCTATCTGTTTGACAATCTCACCTAAGCGAGCAGAGACTTCTGGCCCATAGTTGGCATTGTAACAAACAATCGTGTCAAAACATTGTTGAGAAAGGTACTGACAGCCATAGCCGTCAAGGTCGATGTGAGATAAATGGTAAACGTGTTGTTGCATAAAAAAGCCTTCAAGTGGAAAATAATAGATGTATTATAGCGTAGGGTCGATTTGATCGACCAAAATGAGAGGGAAGTAAATGAGAGAAAGTCTTAGCTTAGAGAATGTCACTTAACATAAGACCATCAAGGAAGTTGTCAATTTTTCTCTGGAAATTGGTTAAAAAAGGTGAAATGGCACAGGTACCGATGCTTCCATTTGGACAAGAAGCTGCGTAGTGTGTACAGTCAAAGACAACAGGGGACTTACCTTCTGCGGCAAAGATGATTTCGTTTACGGTAATCTCAGTAATAGGTTTTGCCAGTAAAAACCCACCATGAACACCTTTACGTGAAATCAAAATACCTTGTTTTGCTAAACTTTGTAAAATTTTAGCAAGAAAACTTCTTGGGATACAAAGTTCATTAGCCAACTGCTCTGCACCTAGTGGTGTCTCTGATCTTCGTAATACATCTAAAGTAAGTAAGGCATATTCACTTGCACGGGTTAATAACATATATAGACAGACCTTAAGTTTTAATTAGGACTATTATACTCTTATTTATATTAAAAGGGCTTGATAATGCTGCTTTTGGGTCAGGCTTCATGCGCGCTATCTACTAAGTATCGAAGCCTTTGATTGTGTTACAATATACGCCTAAACATCCCTTGGAAGGTTATACATGCAGCAATATGTTCATTTTTTACAAAGATTTAAATGGCTCATAGCCTTTGCTGTTCCTTTTCTAGTGCTTCTTCTCGCACTAAATTTAAAACATTTACAAATAGATGGCTCATACCGTATATGGTTTGAAGAAGATTCAAAGATACTCAAAGAGTATGACCAGTTTAGATCTGATTTTTCCAATGATGATGGTCTTACGATTATATTTAAAGATGAAAATGGCATTTTTAACAAAAAAGCTTTGGCTTCGGTACATAGAATTACGGAAGCTTTGTGGGAAATGAACCATGTGGATCGTGTGGATTCCATTACCAACTATCAGTATATACACGCTGAGGCTTCTGCGCCAGATGATGTGTTGGTGGATGATTTTATAGAGGACTTGGAAGAACTTTCCCCTGGATTTCTTGCAGAGCGTAAAGAGATAGCCATTCATGACTCTATGGTGGTCAATGGTTGTATTTCAGAAGATGCAAAAACGACACTCATTGTTGCAAGGTTAGATGATGAAGCCAATGAAGGCTCAAGCATCACCGCTGAAGTGATGGCTGATTTACGTGAAATTGTGGAGAGAGAAGAGAAGATTACAGGGTATAAGTACTGGCTTAATGGTGGGCCGGTGATGACAGAATCGTTTATCAACATTGCTGGCTCTGATGCCAAAGTGTTTACCCCGCTGGTATTGTTGTTTTGTGTTGTATTGCTTTACCTTCTTTTTAGACGTGTGAGTGGCGCACTTATCCCTATTTTGGTGGTTTTGTTTACCTTTTTATCGGTCTTGGCAGTGCAAACGCTTTTGGGTTATAAACTCAACAATTTTACGGCCAATATTCCTGTGTTTATTATTGCTATTGGTATTGCGGACGCGGTGCACATTTACTCTGTTTGGCTGATGAAAAGAGAAGAGGGGACAGAGACCTTTGACGCAGTGAGACATACGCTGGCTAAAAACTTCATTCCTATTTTGTTTACTTCTATGACTACTGTGGTAGGATTTAGTACGTTAATTCTTTCAAAAGTAGTCCCAGTGGCTACCTTGGGGATAGCTGCAACGTCTGGGGTGATTGTGGCGTTTATGATTTCTATCGTGTGGATGCCGTCGGTGTTACTGATACTTAAAAAAGAGGTTAAGAAGAGCGCGTTTAAAGAAGAGTTGAATCTAAAGCGTTTTGCCTATGGTGAATTTATTGTAAATCATGACAAAAAAATCATTTTCATCTCTGCACTTGTCATAGGTATTCTGGGTCTTGGGCTCATGAATACAAGGGTAGATAGCAATACCATACGCTATTTTGATAAAGAAGTAGAAATACGTAAAGCAGCTGAATTTAACATGCATCATCTCACAGGTCCTATGGCTTATGCGCTGCTTGTGGATAGTGGTAAAGAAGATGGTGTGAAAGAGCCAGAATTTATGAAAACGATTGATAGGTTTTATGTGGACTACCAAAAGGCATTTCCTAAAGATATCAGACATATCTCTTCACTTTTGGACATTATTAAACGTTACAACAAAGTTCTGAACAATGAAGATACCGTGCCCCAAAGTAGAAACTTAATTGCCCAGTACCTTTTACTCTATACCTCTTCTTTGGCTCAAGGTATGGAGATTACAGATAAGATAGATTTTGATCAAAGAAAACTTCGTGTAACGGCATCAGCCAATCTTGTAGACACGTCTAAAGATCTTGAGATGATACGCTATGCGCAAGATTGGTGGGATAAAACACCCTACAAAGTGACCACAACAGGGAAAACAATTATGTATGCGTTTATGCAAAAAGATGTGACAGATACCTTGATTTACTCACTCTCTTTAACCCTACTTATTGTCTCTATAATGATGCTTTTAATCTTTAAGCGTTTAAAAATACTCTGGATTCTTTTACTCCCTAACATTTTGCCTGTCATTTTGGTTTTGGGTGTGATTGGTTGGTTAGGGTTGACTATTGACATAGGCATTGCGATTGCAGGGGCCATTATTATTGGGGTGGCAGTGGATGACACCATACACTTTTTGGT
>WTAE01000235.1 GCA_013139765.1 Sulfurovum sp. | reverse complement strand
CAACATACTTTAAGATTTGTATAGCTATACTTGAACGTTATTAATTACTATTTGTTGCGCCAAACTTGTTGTGAAGCAAGGACGGAAAGCCATGGGTCTCACGTAGATCGCCAGGTTACCAAATTCTCTCTCTGCAGGCATGTTGCATCAATAATCAAACAAAGGATATACAATGAAACATACAAAAACACTTCTCTCTGGGCTTTTCGCTCTTTTAATGATCCCTTTTCTTATCGCATGTGGAGGTTCTTCAACGGATACTCAAGTAGGTGTAGGTACCGTAGCATTTAACTTAACGGATGCTCCCGGTGATTATGCAGCAGTTTATGTGACTGTGAAAGAAGTACGTGTACATATGAGTGAGAATGAAGCAGAAGATGATAATGAAAGTTCTTCTGTTGCAGAAGATCAAAACGAAACAGAGGATGAGGCTGGTTGGAAAATAGTGGCTGAACCAAACAAAACTTACAACCTTTTAGAGTTGCAAGATGGTGTAAAAGCATTTTTAGGTGAAGAAAACTTAACAGCAGGACACTACACACAAGTACGTCTTATTTTAGCTGATCAAGCAGATGAGTCTAACAATACTTTAGATCAAGGACACGAGTATCCTAATTATGTATTACTCGAAGGAGATACGCCTGATGCTGTGGATACAGATCCAACTCAATATGAGCTTGTGGTACCAAGTGCTTACCAAAGTGGTATTAAACTCATTAAAGGGTTTGATGTGATTGCGGATACTAAGACAGAATTAACCATTGACTTTGATGCTGCGAAATCAGTTTTTGAAAATCAAGGTGCATACAAAATGAAGCCAACCATTAAAATTATACAAGAGTAAATCTTCTGAAGTTTAAGCAGTCTTTTTGACTGCTTTTACTCAGGTGGACAAACAAAGTAACGCATATTGATACTTTGTAGTGGGTCACTCCACCCCATATAATAGGTTTTAGATCTAGACTTTAGTACCTTATAATCTTCATTAAAATAGTGTTTCATCACTGTTTCAACATTTTTATTTTCACCTTTTATTTCAACAATCCATACAAAAGTAAGTTTTTTTAGCTGATGTACTTCTTTACGTTTTCTAATGATGGCTCTCAGGCTCTCTTCTACTTGACAATCAGAACTGTCTTCATCAAGTTCTGACATGTCAATGACCGCTTCCATACTCTCAACATTTTGTATTTTTTTCCAGAAGTCATGTTCAAATTTATTGGAAAAAGTAGGGTCTGTCATCGTTGTTGTTTTAAAGAGCATGAAGCCTACATTTTGAATGTACTTTGGGGTATGTTGAGAGATTTTTTCTAGGTCAGCACGTGGATATTCTTCATAACTAAGACCTTCTTCATCAAGTAAGTGATTATTTTTAAAATAGCTAAGCGCATCTGCCTCTTTGATGCGACATTCTTCGTGTACAAGGGCTACAGGGTAGTCCTTTTGACAGCCATGAGAGGTGATGTTGAATAGCACATGTAAACTCTTTTTAGGGTTTACAAGCGCACTGTGCGTGGTCAATATAGTTTCTAAATCGTTGATAAACTCAGGCATTAACGTAACATTCCACGGATTTCGTCTTCATCTATGAGATCTTTGTCGTATTTGACTACGGCAATTTGTTCTGTTTCATTCACATAAGACTCAACAATAGCATCATGCTCTGTTAAGGCATGCACTTGATCACGGTCAAAAAGGTCTAGTGGTAAATAGACATTTCCACGGTTGTTAGGACTTGGCATAGTTGCTACCCAAATGAACCATAGTACAGAAATAGCAGCAACAACCATAGCAAGTGTGCTTCGGTCATAATGTTGCATGAGCCAACCGGCTAAAATACCACCAAGGAAGATACCTGTGTATGCAAAAGTATTGGCCACACCAAGTGCCGCACCTTTTTGGTGTACTTTGGCAAACTTGGCAACAAAACTTTGAAGCAAAGGTTCAAACATGTTAAATCCGATGAAGAACAAGACTACACCTAAGACAAATACCCAAGCAGAGGTTGCAAAACCCATGGCCAAGAAGCCTAAGAAGATGACAGAAACAGAGATCATAAAGATCTCTTTACCTTTGCCGTACTTCTCACCAAAGATGGCTGCAGGTGCCATGGCAAGGAAACCAAAGATCATTGCTGGAAAATAGACTTTCCAAAGCTCTGCTTTCTCCCAACCAAAACCACCGTCAGCAAGTGACTGTGTCATGACTACAGGAATAATGAAAAATGCCATCGTCATAATGCTTGAGTGGAAAAGAAAAGTAATGTACATACGTGTGAGTGCTTTGTCTTTAAAGACTTCAAAAAACTTTGACTCCTCTTGTGAGTACGAGTGTACAATGTGTGGCGGTTTAGGAACAGAGGTGAAAAGTACCGCAATGGCTACGACTGAAAGCACAGCAGTCAACCAAAAGAGTTTGTCTATCCCCCAGTTCCCTCCAACAATAGGTGCAATAATCATCGCAGCTGCAAAAGACATGGCGATGGTTCCACCCATTATCGCCATGGCGTGGGCGCGTTGTTCTTCTTTTACCAAGTCAGCAATCATGGCTGAGACCACAGAACCAATGGCACCTGCACCTTGTAAAAAACGACCAAAAAGAAGCATATAAATGTTGTCAGAAAGTGCGGCAATCACAGAACCTAGTATAAAAATAAGCAGACCAAAAAGAAGGATCTTCTTACGTCCAAATTTATCAGACATCATTCCAAAAGGCACTTGGAAGATGGCTTGAGTAAGCGCATACCCACCCACAACAAGACCCGCTAAAAATGGTGTGG
>WTAE01000160.1 GCA_013139765.1 Sulfurovum sp. | reverse complement strand
TAAAAGAGAAACTTGCTTCAAAAGAGGGTATGAAAGCCAATGGTAAAAACTTTAGAGTTCATCTTGATGGCTATAACTTCAAACCATACTTTGAAGGGAAAGCAGAAAAAGGACCTCGTAGAGAGATCTACTATTTTGCAGCATCTGGTATGCTCAATGCGCTTCGTGTAGATGATTGGAAATTAGCATTTGCTATAGAAGATGGACCTATCAATGAAGCGTATCGTAAAACTCCGGCATGGCCTGTGATCACTAATCTCAGAGCTGACCCATTTGAGAGTGCTCAGCATGATTCTCAGATGTATATCAGATGGATGGCAGACAATATGTGGATGATGGTACCAGCACAAGGATTTGTTCAAAAATTCCTTGGTTCTATAGAAGGGTATCCTTTCCAAGCAGGTTCTTCTTTGAGTGCAGGAAACATAGGGTATGGTACACTAGAAATGCAAAAGGCTAAAGGCGGTCTGAAAAGATTACTTGACAAAGCACATATTAATTAGTGTGTTTTTGGTTTCCACTTTTACGGTGGGAATCAATCAAGCGTACATGAAAATAATAGTGTAATTAAAGGTAGCATCAATCCCGAGAAGCCCTTTGCATAGTGAAATCTTTACTTAAAAGGTATTTTGATAAAATAAAATCATGACATTTAAAACACTCTCTCTTCTTTTTCTTCTTACTCTCTTTTCTTTTGCAGATGAAAGCATTACCTTTATCCAAGATGAACAGGGATTTGACTATAAATTTTTGCTTATAATCGGTTCTGCGTTGTTAGTCATTTTACTTGTGCTGCTCTATCTGATAAAGCTAAAACAGATTAAGCAGCAAAACATTTACCTTACAGAACGCCTTAAACTGGCATTTGATGGAAGCCATGATGGCCTTTGGGATTGGAATCTTATAGATAACTCTGTCTATTTTTCACCGCGATGGAAAGAGATGTTAGGCTATAAAGATGATGAACTTGAAAACCATTTAGATTCTTGGAAATCACGTGTACATCCTGATGACCTTGAAGCAGCACTAACAAATATAGAGTTATGCATAAACGATAGAGAAAAGGTATTTGAAAATAAACATCGCCTTCAACATAAAGATGGACATTGGGTCTGGATCTATGATCGTGGGCAAGTTCAGTACAATAAAAACGGAAAAGCTATCCGGATGATAGGTACACATACTGACCTTACAACAGAAATTAATTTAAGTAACGAACTCAATGAACTGAATCAAACGCTCCAATCAAGAGTGACTGAGGAAGTTAAAAAAAATAGTAAGCATGAACGCCTTATAATGCAGAAAAATCGTTTGTCTGAAATGG
Organism: Sulfurovum sp.; assembly: GCA_013139765.1. Classification (GTDB taxonomy): domain Bacteria; phylum Campylobacterota; class Campylobacteria; order Campylobacterales; family Sulfurovaceae; genus Sulfurovum. Next base: position 14,180 of record WTAE01000160.1, on the reverse strand, counting down.
GAGAAATGCTCAGTAGTATTGCGCATCAGTGGCGAAGACCGCTGAGTACGTTACATATAAATATTGAGATGCTTGAAGAAGACTATAAAGAGAAAAAGATAGATCAAGCATTTTTGGAAAAGTTCATTCATAAGAACAGTGAGATTATTCAATACATGTCTCATACGATTAGTGATTTTCAAAACTTTTATAAGATAGATAAAGAGAAAAGTCTATTTGATGTGATGGAAAAAATACAAGCTATTACTGATCTTAATCTCAATCTACTAGATCAAAATGGTATTAAAATTACTAAAGAGGGAGAGAGTTTTACTCTCCTTGGTTACCCTAGTGAATTTCAGCAAGTGATTTTAAATCTTATTTCTAATGCTAAAGATGCACTTCTGGAAAATCAAATCAAAAACCCTTTCATCACGATTAAGCTCTCTAGTGATACATCCAAAGGGTATATTAAAATATCAGATAATGCTGGGGGCATCAATGAGAAGATGATAGATAAAGTATTTGAACCCTATTTTACAACGAAAGAAAAAAATGGTGGTACAGGGCTTGGTCTTTATCTTTCTAAAATGATCATAGAGAAAAATATGGATGGTGAACTTACTATCTCCAATACGGAAGATGGAAGTGAAGTCTTAATAGTACTTAACAAGGAGAAGGCATGAGCATAACAAGTGAGTTAACCCTTCTTTATGTAGAAGATGATACTGCATTGCGTGAACAGTTTGTACGGATACTCAGAGCAAAATTTAAAGAGATTTATGAAGCTTCAGATGGTCTGCAGGCATTAGAAATGTATGAAGAGTATAGCCCCGATATGATGTTGGTTGATATAAATCTACCCAAAATTGATGGCCTAAAAGTCATAGAGAGGGTTCGAAAGTATGACAAAACCATACCGATTGTTATATTGAGTGCCTATTCTGATGAAACAAAATTATTCAGTGCAATTAAGTTAGGGCTATCAGAATACCTCGTAAAACCTGTGCCGCATAAAAAGCTTCTTGATTTGCTTAATCATATGGCTGTAATGAATAAAACAACCATAGAAGATAAAAATGTGATAGTACTTAAGGGTGATTATTTTTGGAAGAAGAAAGAGAAGATGCTTTGTTATGGTGAGGAGAGTATTGCTTTGACAAAACGTGAGATGATTTTTCTTGAATTCATGGTGGAACAGGTTGATGAAATTGTTTCATTGGATAGCATTGGAAATTTGATATGGGAAGATGAAGAGAGCCAAATTGCTTACAGTTCGCTCAGTCATCTACTTAAACGACTCAAGAAAAAACTTCCAGCAGAGCTAATAGAAAACATTTATGGTGAGGGCTATAGGGTCACTTCTACATAAAAAACCATCTCTATTTCACCATAAATTGTAATATTTTTAAGAAAATCTTATAAATGACAATTTTTAGACAATATCTTTTACTATACTTCGTATGGGAACAGTTTGTTAATAAATGGGGAAATTTATGAAATAAAGTAACTTCTTAGTATGTTAGTCCAAAACTAAAAGTTTGATACTTTAGCGATTTCAAAGGCTTTTGCCTTTGAAGTTTTATACATGATGTTTAGCTAAACGTTATATTTAAAACTTCATCAAGGAAATAATATGTTTCGTATACTTCTCTCAGTTATTTTACTTTTTTCACTAACACACGCCACTGATACCCTTCCATCTTGGAATGAAGGTAGTTCTAAACAATCAATCATAAACTATGTATCTACTGTTACTAAAGAGGGTACAGTAGATTTTATACCAGTCAAAGACCGTATTGCTGTGTTTGATAATGACGGAACACTCTGGTCTGAACAGCCTGCGTACTTCCAACTCTTTTTTGCTATGGATAGAGTCAAAGCGACAGCTTCAGAACATCCAGAATGGAAAACCACAGAACCTTTTAAATCTGTACTTGCAAATGATATGCATGGTGTGATGAAGAGTGGGGAACACGGCTTAATTCAAATTGTCAATGCAACACACTCTGGTATGGATGTGGAAACATTTCAAGAAGAAGTAAAAGAGTGGCTTAAAACGGCAAAACACCCAACAACAGATCGTCCTTATACAGATCTCATCTATCAGCCGATGATGGAAGTGATAAGATATCTTGAAGCTAATGATTTTAAAGTCTATATCGTCTCAGGTGGGGGCATAGACTTTATGCGTGCTTTTATACCTGAAATGTATGCTATCCCTGAAGAGCACATCATTGGTTCAAGTGGAAAAGTACATTATAAAGACGGAAAGATCATGAAAGATGCTGACATATACTTTATAGATGATAAAGAGACAAAGCCTCTTGCTATTTACAGAAATATAGGAATACGTCCTGTCGCTGCTTTTGGAAACTCTGATGGTGATTTTGCTATGATGCTCTACACTGAAGCAAATAAAAAAGCTAAAACACTACAACTCTATGTGCATCATACGGATGAAAAGAGAGAGTTTGCTTATGACAGGAAATCACACATTGGTAAGCTTGATAAAGGTTTAGATTATGCTAAAGAGCATAATTGGACGATTGTAGATATGAAAAATGAATGGAAAATTGTGTACCCATTTGAGTTAATAAAATAAATGAACGAAGAATAGTAATGAAATACATGGCCATGGTTATTTCTCTTTTCGCCACCTTTCTTTACGCGGAAGAGAGTGAATTGATACCTCATGCTAAAACAGAGTTTACGTATATCAACACAAAAGGGTTAGAAAAAGAGATAGATTTGACAGGGAAAGATTTTATTCTTGTATCTGTAAGAGAAGGTGACAGTGACGGTAGGTTCTATGCAGTAGACAAAGATGGAACGGTTTGGCTAAGTGGAGGAATTTCCTCTGGAAAAGAGGTAGAATTCACCCCCTCAGGTAAATGGAAAGTACTGAGAAAAGAACGTTTCTATACATCAAAAGAATTCCCTGAAGAAGACGGTAGTAACAATATGGACTACAGCCTTTTCTTTACTTACGATGGACATGCCCTACATGAAGGGGATATTGAGATTCTTAGGAATGTAATTTAAATTTCTTATCCTTTCCAAACCCCTCTCACCTAAACATCTCATAGCTTTTCATAGGAGGAGATAGGGTAAAGATGTTATACTATTAGATTATGTAACCAAAGGAAGAAATATGTTACAAACTAAATTATCACTGGCTGTTATTACAATGTTTGCAGGAACACTTGTCTTTGCACAACCTGTTTCTGTGGAAGGTGCAGAAGAAATTGTAGAGGAGAGTGCCAGTGCAGAAGAAGTTGCTAAAAAATTGGCAAACCCCATTGCTGCCATGATCTCTCTACCTATTCAAGGAAATTATCAACCGAATTTAGGTACAAACGATGAAGGAAGTCAGTGGCTCACCAATGTTCAACCTGTTATACCTATTGACCTCAATGAAGAGTGGAATATCATTTCGCGTACCATTGTGCCTTTGGTTTCTAAAGATACAGGTCTGCCTGGTGAAGACCGTATTAATGCGGTGGGTGACATTGTACAAAGTGCTTGGCTCTCACCTAAAGAACCAACTGAAAGTGAATGGATTTGGGGTGTAGGTGCAGCCTTTCTGATTCCTACAGACTCTGATATATCAGCAAAAAAATGGGGTGCAGGCCCAACAGCAATTGCATTAAAACAAGATGGTCCATGGACTTATGGTGGATTGGTGAATCATTTATGGGACTTTGCAGGATCTGATGTTTTAAATGCCAATGGGAATGTAGCCAATAGGGTCAACCAGACATTTATGCAGCCATTTTTAACTTACATTACCCCACAAGCAGTGACGTTTGCACTCAATACTGAGAGTATTTACGACTTTGAACGAAGCTAATGGACGATACCTATAAACTTTAATGTGACAAAGGTTATTACAGTAGGTGAGCAAATACTCTCTGTAGGTGGAGGTCTGACTTACTGGGCAGAAGCACCTGATAGTGGTCCAGAAGGGCTTAGCGTGCGCTTGCAACTTACCTTTATTTTTCCAAAATAGCTTACAAACATAGCTGAAAAGCTATGGTTTGGTTTGTATACTGTTGTTTTTGTAACCACAGTGTAGAACTCAAACGTTAAGGAAAAGAAATGACTCCCTTTGAATCGATACAACTTTTACAAAAGAAAATGAATGCCTCCATCATTGGGCAAGAGAACATCGTTGAGCGCCTTGTCATTGGTTTACTTGCCAACGGTAACTTGCTTGTTGAAGGTCTTCCTGGACTGGCAAAAACCAGAGCCGTTCGTGCCATGGCAGATGCCATAGACTCAAAGTTTTCACGTATACAGTTTACGCCTGATTTACTGCCTTCAGATGTGACGGGTTCTGAAAATATGTATGAAGAGGGTGGAGAGTATAAGTTTCGTTTTGAAGAAGGGCCAATCTTTGGTAACATCATCTTAGCAGATGAAATTAACCGTGCCCCTGCAAAAGTACAAGCCGCCATGCTTGAAGCGATGGAAGAGAGACAGGTAACCGTAGCAGGAAAAACACATAAGATGCCTAAACTCTTCATTGTGATGGCAACACAAAACCCTATAGAACAAGAGGGTACTTACCCTCTGCCTGAAGCACAAAAAGACCGTTTTTTAATGCATGTAAACATTACGTACCCAGACAAGGATTCTGAAATAGAAGTCATTGCATTGGTTCGTGGCGAAAAGTCTGGTGAAAAAGTAGAAGAGAGTGAAGAGATTGCCCAAGAGGTCATTTTTGCGGCGCGTGATGAGATAGCCAAGGTGAAGAGCTCAAAAGTGGTCATTCAGTACATTGTAGACCTTGTTTTTGCCACACGTTACCCTGAAAAGTATGATGATGTTTTGGCTTCCTACATAGACATTGGGGTAAGTCCACGAGCCTCTCTTGGCTTAGACCAATGTTCCCGTGTGTATGCTTGGTTACAAGGCCGAGATCACACCACACCTGAAGATGTTAGAGCCGTGATACATGATGTATTTCGCCACCGCATTACTGCCTCTTATGAAGCACAGTCTGAACGTGTGAGTAATGATGACATCATTGACACGGTCTTAAACTTGGTAGCACTTCCGGCTTAAGTCATGAGCAGACAAGATGAAGGCGTCTATGTAACTTTGAGTGAATTACTCAAGTTTGGGTACATGCCAAAAAACTTCAACATCAGACCCAATAGTGCAGTGCTGAGTAAACTTAGTGGAAGACACCTCTCTGGTGTACGTGGACGGGGTATGGACTTCTCCGAAATGAAACAGTACGCCCAAGGCGATGACCCCAAAAATATGGATTGGAAAGCCACACGTCGTACAGGAAAACCTTATGTACGCATTTACAATGAAGAGCGTGACCGTAATGTTTGGTTGGTTGTCTCACAAATGAACTCAATGTTTTTTGGCTCCAAAGAGCGTATGAAGTCTGTCTCTGTAGCACACACCGCAGCGCTTTTTGCTTTTAAAGCTTTAGAGACAGGGGACAGAGTAGGTGCTGTTGTGTATAACAATGACGAAGTCAAATTTTTTAAAGCCTCTTCAAGCAAAAACAATCTTGTAAATATTATGACAGAAATTGAACGACAAAATAACCTTTTGGAAGCCCAAAATACGGACAACAGTAAAGGTAACTTGGGTGCTTCACTCAAAATACTCTCTTCTTTAGCCAAACATGATGACTTGGTGGTACTCATTGGTGATGGTCGTGCGATGGACAAAGAGAGTGCCAAGCACATCACCCGCATTAATGCACACAATGATGTCATTGGTGTGCTGGTATATGACCCAATGGAAGAAAATATTGTCTCCTCCTCTTCACTTTTCTTAACCGATGGTGAGCAGACAGTAGACCTTGACAGTACAGACAAACGTTTTCTTAATCGTTATGCCAATCTTCAAAATGAAAGAAAAGAGAAATTCTCACACTTGTCTCGTAAAAATGCACTGCCACTGCTTGCTATTAGTACAGAAAGACCGGTACTTGAGCAACTTTATGAACTTTTGAGTTTGCAAGGAGGGAGAAGTTAATGTCTGAAGAGATGAATGCAACTATTATCGCCCAAGCCTCACTAGATAACTTGCACGATATTATTGTTCCTGAACCTATAGGTTTATTTCCTTTGGCACCAGGATGGTGGGTACTTCTTTTTCTTCTTTTGACACTTCTTTTCCATTTTGCATGGCAGTACTACCTTGTCTACAAAAAAACCCAGTATAAACGTGAAGCTTTGGAAGAACTATCTGTACTTAAAACAAAAGATAAGACACAAACGCTTGCCCTTTTAGAACTTGCAAAACGTACCGCGATAGCAGCTTACAGCAGAGAACGTATAGCTACCCTAAACGATGACGCTTGGTGGGATTTTATGCAAGAGGAGTCTAAAGTACATGTGGACCTTTCTTTACGTAAGGCGCTTTCCTCATTTTTATACCATGAAAAAGTCTTAAATGAGAGCGAATACCTTTCACTCATGGCTGTGGTTGAGAAGTGGATACAGACACACAAAGGGCGTTTAGATGATTGAATTTTCTTACCCTTGGGTGTTTGTCTTACTTTTGTTGGCAGTTCTGATTAACAAACTCCCCCTCTATTATATTTCTAAACGTTCTGCACTTCGCATCTCTTTTAAAGAAGACATTGACGCGGTGAATGGCGCTAACAATAAGCTTAGTGGTATCTCCCGTGCATCACTTTTTCAGAAGATTTTTTCTTGGATTATTTTACTCCTTGTTGTGGCTGCTTTGGCAAAACCACTCTATATTGGGGAGCCTTTACACCAAGAGATTTCACAGCGTGAAGTGTTGATTTCTGTGGATCTTTCTGGTTCTATGGCCACCAAAGACTTTAAAGACCAAAACGGCACAGACATTAACAGACTTGATGCGGTAAAGATGGTATTGGGTGATTTTTTCAAACAAAGAGAGGGTGAGAAACTAGGGCTCATCCTTTTTGGATCGGCTGCTTTTGTACAAGCACCTTTTACCCAAGATTTAAATGCGCTTGAACATTTGCTCTCAGAGTTAAACGTAGGTATGGCAGGCCCACAAACAGCTTTAGGTGACTCCATTGGGCTTGCCATCAAGATGTTTCAAGACTCTAATGTCACAGACCGTATGCTCATTGTTATGTCAGATGGAGATGATACCGGTTCAAAAGTACCTCCACTCACCGCTGCAAAACTAGCAGCAAAACATGATGTCAGCATTTTTACCATTGCGATGGGAGACCCTAAAAATGCAGGAGAACACCCCATAGACACAGAAACGCTGAAAGAGATTGCGAAGACTACAGGTGGAAAGTTTTATTATGCCTGGGACGCTGAAGAACTTTCAGACATTTACACGCAAATAGACAAACTAAAACCCAAAGATGTGAAAGAGATTAGCCATAGACCTAAGTTTGACCTCTTTAGGTACCCTCTCATGTTGGCACTGTTCTTTTTGTTTATGTATGGAAGTTTTCTCTTTATCCAGAGTAGAAAGGAGCAAGTATGAGTTCTTTTCACTTTTTAAGACCTGAATACCTTTTACTTCTACTTCCTGCTATGGCACTCATTTGGTGGCTTTTACAGCAGCAAAATGATGAAAGCAAATGGAAAAAGGTTATTGATGCCAAACTGCTGAAACATTTGTTAGTTAACCCCCAAAATAATCATGCACGTGTTCCTGCACCTTGGCATCTTGCTTTAGTCTTGTGTTTGATGATTGTGGCACTCTCCGGGCCAAGCTGGAAACTCAAAGAGTCTCCTTTTATAGAAGATGATACAAAAATTGCTTTGTTAGTCTCAGTCAAAGAGAGTATGTTGACCACAGACATTATGCCCAACAGACTTAGCCGTGTTTCTATGAAAATTGAAGACTTAATGAAAGAACGTTCTGACACACAAGCCGCACTGCTAGCCTACTCAGGGACTGCACACCTAGTACTTCCCCTGACCAAAGACCATGACATCATTAAAACCTTTGCCCAAGCCTTAGACCCGACTATTATGCCTTTGGCAGGAGATAACTTGAATGATGCTTTGCTTTTGGCCCAAGAACAATTTGATAAGAAGCAGGTTGACCAAAAAGGGGCAACGCTCATTGTCTTAACGGACAGTATTTCTCCTTCTCAAGCGAACTTAGCAATGAAAAATGGTTTTGGCAAAGAGATGAATGTCATACTTTGGAAGATTGCATCTTCTGAGTTGTCCTCTGCTTCAGACTTTCAAAGTACTGCTGACATTTTAAATGCAGAAGTGGTTGCTTATGCTGGAGACAACTCTGATGTCGCCAAAGTCTCTTCCCTAATTGATAAAAACTTTAAAAATGCGGCAGCAGGGGATGAAGGTAAATATGAAGATGGTGGATACTGGCTTTTACCCATCATTTTTCTTTTGCTTCTACTTTGGGCAAGACAAGGTTTTGTTGCTGAGTTATGGAGACGGTCATGAAAACTTTTTTAATGAAACATAAGTCACTCATTCCTTTCATGTTGATGCTGTTACTCTCACTTGTATGGCTACTTTTTTTCTATGCTGGTCCTTGGAATAGACTTTTTATGACGTCTAATCAAGTTGCTTACAAAGCGTATGAGAATAAGCAGTATGTGAAAGCAGCAAAAAGTTTTGAGAACATGTCTTTTAAAGCAGCAGCTTATTTCCGTGCAGGGGAGTTCAAAGAAGCCAAAAGTATGTACCAAAATCTCTCTAGTAAAAATGGAAAATATAACCTTGGAAATACCTCTGTCATGTTAGGAAAATATGATGATGCCATTGAAGCGTATGAACTGGCACTTAAAATTGATCCAGAGTTTAAAGAAGCCAAAGAGAATCTAGTACTGGCTAAGGCTAGGAAAATCCTCAAAGAGCCTGAGAATGATGGAGAGCAGGGTGTGGGTGAACTGGGTGCAGATGAGATTGTGTTTGACAACAAAGAGGGTAAAGGGGTAGATGATGATACTTCTGCACAATCTGCCACAGAGTCAGGTAACCCAAACTGGTTAGACAGACTGCAAACAGGTCCAAAAGACTTTTTGAAGAATAAGTTTAGATACCAGTATGAGATGAAGGAGCGTGGCAATGAAAATTAAAATACTCTGTATATTTTTCCTCTCATTGAGTGTAAGTCTCTTTGCCATAGATGGGAAAATAAAGGTTTTTATAAAATCCAATGAGGCTGTGTATACCTCTCAAAAAACAACCATTTCTGTAGAGTTACTTTCCACGGCGTATAGCATAACCAATACCAAGATTTCATTTCCCTCTTCGTCTAACTACATAGTGCAAGCCCCTCAAAGTGCTTCTTATCTGGGAAAAGTAGAAATAGACAACAATGACTGGCAAATGGTACATTATGAGTATGAAGTGTATGCTTTAAAAGCGGGGCAGATTAACATCCCTTCTTTTGACATATTTTTCACCGCTTCCATGGGTTATGGACAGCCCGTAAAAGAGTTTGAACTAAAGAGTGAAGCGCTTAACTTTGATGTCAAGTCTCCTGAAGGTCTTAAGACAAAACAATTTGTACTGGTGACAGATAATTATGCACTAGATACAGAGTTGAAACCTGAGAAAAAACGTTTAATCATTGGGGATGCTGTGACTTTGACCGTGACGCAAAAAGCCCAAGGGGTACCAGACATTTTACTTAGACCTATTCGCTATAACTCCAATGCACTGGTACGTGTATACGAAAAAGAACCAAAACTACAGAGTGGTCTTAAGGGGAAGTATGATGTTTCACGAACAGACAGCTTTACTTTTGTGGCATCTGCAGAAGGCAATGTAAGTTTACCGTCTCAAGAGATACTCTGGTGGAATTCAAAGACAAGAAAACTTCATAAAGAAACGCTAGAAGCTATAGAATTTGAGATTATCCCCGACCCACAAATAGCGTTAGATGCCCAAAATGAAATAAAGAAAAAATGTTTACTCCTTGCTGTGGCGTTTGTTCTTTTTCTTGCTCTTTTATATTGGCTCTTTGCGAAACGTATTAAAGCTGTTATTGCCCAAGGTAAAGAGGTATTTAAAACTTCTGAGGCGGGACATTTTAAAGTACTTCTAGAAACACTTGAACGCAGAGATCTTGCACAAGCTTACACTCTTTTTTATGCTTGGTTGCTAACACTGAACCCAGAGTTGGCAGAAGAGGGATTTAACGGTATTGGGGAAGAGTATCCTTCTTTTGATACTTCATTACAAACCTTTGAACATGTCTTGACCCATGAAAATGAAACTTTTTATACAGAGGAATTCATTGTCGCATTAAAAGAATTTAGGAAAAATGTTCTACATGTGAAAAAATCTGAAAATGCTAAACTCTTAGGAACACTTAATCCCTGATTTCTTCGTTATAATTAGAAAGAATAATGAGGAATGACTATGAAATACATCTTGCTACTTTTTATTGGGCTCATTTGGGGCTCACAATATGTTTTTAATGCCATTGCTTTAGAAGACTTTTCACCTTTTGGATTGACAGCCTGGCGTATGTTCATTGGGTTTGTCACCTTAAGTCTGTTGATTGTGCTACTGCCTTCTCAAAGAAGTCAATCTCTCAAACTTACACCCAAGCTTATCTCCCTTTTTATCCTTATTGGTGCTGTAGAAGCAGCCATTCCTTTTTGGCTCATAGGCTTTGGGCAAATGTCAGTCTCTTCTTCTGTGGCGGCTATTATAATGGGGATGATTCCGATGTTTACGCTTTTACTAGAACACTTCTTTAAAAAAGGACATACAACCACAGTCTTTGAGGTCATTGGTATAACTTTGGCTTTTGTAGGCCTCATTGTCCTTGTTGACCCCTCTGCAGATGATTTTAGCGGTTCATTCATGGGTTACCTTGCCATACTCTTAGCCGCGTCCTGTTTTGCCTTAGCACTGATATTGATGGAAAAAATACCAAGAGAGATTTCATCTATTCATGCAACACGTTTTATATTGGGAGTCTACGCCATTCCTATGCTTCTGTTGTGGTTCTATTTTAGGGAAGCATCCCCCATAGGAGAGAAGAGTATTTTGTCAGTAATTTTTATCGGTATTTTTGCTTCAGGGATTGTGTATATTCTTTATTTGAATCTCATCCGCTTTGCCGGACCAACGTTTACATCTTTGAGTAACTACATTGTGCCTTTGGTGGGGACATTTATGGGTGTTTGGTTCCTTTCAGAACCCTTTACTGCCAATATCGCTTTGGCTTTGCTTTTTATTGTGTTTGGGCTTTTTATTGCCAATATCAAAAAACGTATTTAAAAGGAAGGTATTTTGTCATTTTGTTTCTCCAAGATTATGACCCAAGGGATCAAAAAGTTCATCAATCGTTAACTCACGATTTGACAGTCCTTGTTCATGAGAATAACGAAACAATGTTTCCAAGGTTTTACGGTTACCTTTATTCAGACCATAAGAATAAAAATTATTTCCCATTAATGTACGTGTATTTGCTAGCTCTTGTCCATACCAGGGGAGCATATCACTAGCCCAACCTATCTTCGTCATATAATTATAAGCAAACTGTTTAGACTTAGAATAGGCATCAAATACTGCTTGTGCTAACGATGGGTGTTTCTTAAGCAAGCTTGTTTTTATGGCTACCGCATGCATGATGGGGAAGATACCAGTTTTTTTATAGTAAGCTTGTTCTACTTTACGGTAATCGGGGAAAAGTCTGGTAATTTTAGGGTTACCCTGTATATAAGCTTTGGGCTCTGCAGCATGAAAAAGTGCATCTGCTTCACCTGAGAGGAGTAGGTTAGACTCATCTTTTCCTTTTGCTCCACTTGTGATAGTGATACCTTTAGGTATGACAGTTTCATTTTTAGATATCTTTCCTGACATATCTGAAGAAGAGTCTTTTGCTGAAGTGATCCACTTTACATCTTGAGGTGTGATGCCGTATTCATCTTGTAAAATCCCACGTATCCACGTGAGTGAAGTAGAAGAGTATCCCGGGGTTGCGATGGTTTTACCTATGAGGTCTTTTGGTGTTTTTATACCGGAGTCAGTAAAGATAAATATACTTTTATGGCGGAAGAGTCGCATAGGAAAAATAGGCAACAGTGTATAGTCACGGAAGTTGTCGTTTGCGAATGCCAGCATAAAAGGGTGAAGACCTATCTCTGTCACATCCAAGTCTTGAGGACCGTGAAAGACATTGGTATTCATGTCTCCTACACCCATTTTGACAAAGGTGGCATCACAGCCTTTGATCTTGACTCGACCATCAAAGAGAGCAGCAAGTCGTTTAAAATCATAACCGGCTACTTTGATGGAGAGTAGAGGTTTTGCTGCGGAAGGTTCTTTTTGAGAGGCAAAAGTGAAAGTACTTAGCGTAGTTGATAGTAAGAGTATAGTAGTCAAAAATTTATATTTTGTCATGGTCTGTCCCAAGGTTAAATTAACTAAATTGTAAAAAACAACTTAGACAATTTAACCTCTCCAATCATAAGATGGAGAGATTAGCTCTCTAGAGGGTAGAAGTTTATTAACTTCCCGCACCCCATCCTTCCATCGCAGGATCATAAGGTAGATCATGCTCAAGGAATCCTTTTGGATCAAAAGGCAGATCTTCCGCTTTCATACGGAATTCTCCTGCCTTTTTAACTGCGGGACGTGGATTTTCAAGTCCTCTTAGAGGCATTCCTCTTACATGTTTTGTATGTGGATATTTTTTTGTCCATATTTCGTGACGTGCTCTCATAATGTCAAACATCGGTTTTGTAGTAAAACCAGGAAGCATTTGTGGACTAACTTCACGTGGATCATTATAAAGGTCATAAAATGAAGCTCCAGAAAGACCAGGTAATTCACCTACCCAATGACGCTTGAAACGACCTTTTACCTGAGCAGCTAAAATATTACCGGTATAGATATAACTGTAGTCACGACGACTATGTGTATCACCATTAAATAGAAGTGACGTCTGATCTACACCATCAATAATTCTATCTGTTGGTATTTTGTCTGTAGCACCTGCTAATTTAGCAAAGGTAGTATACAGGTCTGTTACATGAATGATGTCTCCAACAATTTGCTTTGGTTCTATTACCCCAGGCCAACGTACGAGGAATGGAACTCTAACCGCACCTTCTGTAAAATCACCTTTACCACCACGATGTAATGTTTCAACCATACCTGGAGGTCCAAAATGCGTCATGGGACCATTGTCTGCCATGAGGATGACAAGTGTATTTTCTTCTACACCTTCATCTTTAAGTGTTTGTAGTAATTTAGGTAGCCAGTTGTCAAATTCTGTCAGAAACTCCGCTACTAAACCTGCTGCAACCGTATGTTTTTTATCGCCTGGTTTAGTACCAAGGAAATGAGCAGCAATTGGATGATATGCTACAAAGAAAGGCTTCTTTGCTTGAGCACTTTTTTTAATGAAGTCAATTGTACGCTTTTGCATCTCTGCTTCAAGCTTATAATAATCATCTTCATTAGGCGGTGTACCCCATTCTTTAACAGCTCCACCTTTTGTACCTTCTAATGCCCAAACATACCCATTAGGTCTCCAACCTTTGTCTATATCATAGGGATCATCCGGATATAACTCTGGCATCACAGAAGTTGGGAACATTGGCCCAAGATCACCACGTGGCACATACATACTTGGTACTTGATTGTAAGGAGACCAGAGTGCTTCATCGTAACCCATGTTTGTCATGTAACTCTCTTCGATGTCACCAAGATGTCCTTTTCCATAGAATGCCGTTGCATAACCAACATCACTTAGTACTTCAGCAATGGTGGTCTCTTTTTCACTCATCCCACCATATTCAAGAGGAAAACTGACATTGTACATTCCCGATCTTACTGCCAAACGTCCTGTTTGGAAAGCTGCTCTTGTAGGTGTACAAGATGGTTCAGTATACATACGTGAATAGTATTGTCCCTCTTGCGCAAACTTATTGATGTTAGGTGTTTTAAACCCTCGAGATGCTTGGATTTGAGCTACACCTATCTCACCTACTGCTGTGTCATCCCACATAATGTGAATGATGTTGGGTGAACGACCATGCTTCTTTTTTAAAGCAGCAATCTTCTCTTGGATAGCTTTATCTTCTTTTGCCCACTTATCACCGTGTTGGGCTTTGAGAATGTAGTGCTCTGAATCATGTACAATATCTTTAGCATTTGCTGTTGTCATGACTGCAAGCAGGCAGGTAGCAATGGCAAAATGTGACATTTTTGTCTTTATCATCTTTTCTCCTTTTATTACTTTAGATTAATTAAGTATAACAA
>WTAE01000107.1 GCA_013139765.1 Sulfurovum sp. | reverse complement strand
TTGAAATAAAAATACCAATAAATAAAATAATACCACTAGATTTACTTTACTTTAAACATTATTTGGATACTATCGCGACATAAATTTAGAGGACAAGTTTTGAAAGTAAAAAAACAAAGAATATTAGTAAGAATGATCGTATTGGCATGTATCTCAACAACAATGATATATGCAGCAAATATAAAAACGAATGTCACGACCATGGGAGTGAAACCTGAAGTCGCGAAGATCGCAAGCATGAGTACATCATATCACTATATGAGTACCACTGAATTGGAAAAAGAAGTAGAGAGACTGACTGTCAATGGGAATGTACCTTTTGAGATGGGTGTGGAGTTAATGAAGCGCTGGACAAAAGGGTAGAGATTATAGAACCTCCTGTATAACCTAGGCACTCATAATGGGTTTTGCAAATGTGAGATTTTGCAAGAGACTTTCAAGTCCTAGCCATAGTTAAGACGAAGTAAGTATCTTGTGAAAGGTCGCGTTTGCAAAGCACACCCTGTGGGCATCACTAGCTTTCGCCTATACGTTGTTACTCTTTTTCGACTTAGCTAAGGCTAGGACTTCAAAAGAGTGCCTAGCCTAGACAAAAGCTAGTAATGTTGTGAACAGCTAGGTTAATCAGAGGGTTCAATAATAAGAAGGTGTTCCATGGTTACAAGTGAAGATTTTAAAAAGGTATTAATAGAAAATTTAAACCTTGAGGATATGACGCCTGAGGATATTGAAGATAATGCTGCACTTTTTGGAGAAGAAGGCTTAGGCTTAGACTCTGTTGACGCAATTGAGCTGGTTTTAGCCATTGAAAAAGAGTATGGTGTGAAAATAACAGACTCTAAACAATATGAAACTATTTTTGCATCTGTTCAAAATCTTTTAGATTATACGAATGCCCATAAAGCATAAGGTTTTTATCACTGCCTCCGCTTCTGTGTCCTGCGCAGGAAAAGACAATACAACACTTTTTTCTAATATCTGCAAAGGAAAAAGTGGCATAAAACAAGATGAAAACTACTTTCTTACTGCCAAACCTGCCATCGGTAAACTCTCTTCTGAACACACTTTTGAAGAAGCACTTCTACTTCAATGTACAGAAATTTTAAAACAAAGTAACTTGGAAAACTTTCAAAAGACACTTTTGGTTGTGGGTTCCTCTGTTGGTGGGATGCAGAATACGGAAAAGATTTATTTTGAGACAGGGAACTATAAAGGTATTGACCCTGATTTACATCCTATTAACGCGATTGCCAAAGTACTCAATACGGCCTTTGAATTTCAAGATGATATCTCTTTTTCTACGGCATGTACATCTAGTGCCAATGCCATAGGTTATGCCTACGAAGTACTCTCTAAAGGCCTGTATGACAATGTACTGGTTGTGGGTGCAGACAGTTTGTCACATACAACCATAGGTGGCTTTTTGACTTTGGGTGTGTTGTCTTCAGAACCTTGTAAACCTTTTGACGTCACACGAGAGGGTATGAATGTTGCAGAAGCCATAGCTTGTGTGCTGTTAGAAAGAAAAAGTACAAAAGATGCGATAGAAGTGTGTGGTGTAGGATATAGCTCTGATGCCTATCATATGACCCATCCTCACCCTGAGGGTAAAGGTGCAAGTGCAGCGATGTCTAAAGCGTTACTTTGTGCGGGACTTGTAGCAGAAGATATTGATTATATTAATGCCCACGGTACAGGGACTATGGCCAATGACAGTGCTGAAGGACAAGCCATTGTCAAGTGTTTTCCTCATAGCCCTTATGTAAGCTCTACTAAATCTATCACAGGGCATACACTAGGTGCTGCAGGGGCCTTGGAAGCTATTATTGCATGTATGAGCATAGAGAGCCAGACAGTACCTCCAAATACCTTTTTTGACACGGCAGAAAACACGGCACTACGTCTCCCTACAAGTAGTTTTAAAAGTAAGGTCAACTATGTACTGAGTAACTCTTTTGCTTTTGGTGGGAACAATTGTGCTTTGATTTTTGGAAAAGTAAAATGAAAATCAATTTAGAAATACTAGAGAGTGCCTATGTCTATGCCCCTAAAGAAATAGAAGACTTACATACCAAAGAACTTGTGCCTAAAATGATGACAAGAAGAAGACTGACGCGGGCTGCAAAAATGGCCATTTATTTAGCAGATAAAGTCTCTTTTTCTTCTGGACGTGTGGTGTATGGCAGTAGCTTTGGCGAGTTGGATGTCACTGCAAAAATTTTAGAAGCGATCCATCAAAATGAAAGCATCAGCCCCACACATTTTCAAAACTCTGTGTACAATACTGCAGTCTCTTATTTGTCTATGTTAGATGGCAATGAGAGTGAAATGATGACCATTTCAAGTGGAGACAAAACTGCCTTAAATGTATTAAAAGCGGGGGCCATTAAAGCACTGGATGGCGACACGTTATTGTTGCTGGTGACGGAAACTTTAAACATAGACAAGCTAGAAGAAGTGAATGACTGTATAGATGTTTTGGAGTGTGGTGTGGCGTTAAAGGTTCGCCTGACAAATAAAGCGGCAAATCAAAAGATACACGCTGCTATGAAGCTAAAAAATGTAGAAGGTCTACCTCTTTCACTTTTGACAATGTTTGATATTGCACAGAGAAATGAAAAAAGCAAAAGCCACATTATAGAGCTTGAACTATGAATCTTCCCCACCTCGAACCCCTTATTTTTGCGAAAGAAATTCTTTTTAAAAGTCCTGATAGGGTTGAGGTGAAATGTGAATTTGTAACTGTGCCCACTTTAGCAATGTGCATTGAAGCTGCAGCACAAAGTTGTGCAGCTTTTGGTGAAGAGAGTGTGGATACTTTGGCATTTTTAACCCAAAGTAATGAAGTACGTTTTTTAGCAAAAGTAGAGGCCTTGTCTTTTGTGTTTTTTGTACACAAAGAGGTAGAAGTTGCAGGATATAAAAAATTCTTTTTTGAAGTCTATGACCCCATAGCAAAGCAAAAAGTTGTTTCTGGAAAATTGACACTTTCTGTACAAGATCAGGCAAAAGACATATAGCTATTGTAAACCTATTGTAGTGTATAATAAAAGAAAGTAATTGGAATAGGGTTTGAGTATATTAGCTGGTCTTTATCGTATTGTTGAAGAAAATGACAATACTGTGCTTATTGAACTGGCTTCAGAAGACCACCCTGTATTTAAAGCACATTTCCCTTCGTATCCCATTTTGCCTGGTTTTGCATTGATAGATATTGTTGCAGACTGTTTAAATGATGTGATAGTTTCGATTAAAATGGCTAAGTTCATTGTGCATGTGAAACCTGATGACAGACTCTCTTTAGAGGTAAAAAGATCTGCAAAAGGAAGAACCGTTCAGATTTTTAAAAATAAACAAAAAGTAAGTGAAATACGTTATGAAACAATGTAAAGTGATTCTCATCATTCCTACCTACAATAATCCTCTAACCATTAGAGAAGTTGCTTTAGATGTGTTGGCCCATGACTATGAAGTGATTGTGGTGGATGATGGTTCAGATGTAGTGATCCAAACGTTATTTTCTGAAGAAGAACAAAAGAAGATACATTTCGTGAGGCATGAAGAAAACCAAGGCAAAGGTCAAGCCATTGTGTCAGGAACTGCCAAAGCAAAAGCGTTGGGCTATACCCATGCCTTAAGCATTGATGGTGATGGGCAGCATTTGGCTTCAGAAGCACATTTACTCATAGAAGCGTGTATCGGAGACGAGATTATCATTGGCGCACGAAACCTTGACTTGAAAGATGTACCTTTAGGCTCAAAATTTGGAAGATGGTTTTCAAACTTATGGGCATGCTGGGACACAGGACAAGTAATTAACGATTCACTTTCAGGGTATAGGATTTACCCTATTTCCATCTTAGATTTACCGATTAAAACACAGCGTTTTGACTGGGAAATGGAAGTACTAGTAAGACATGCAGATGCAGGAAAAAAGATAAAAGAAGTGGCGATAGAGTGTTATTACCCTACCGCGGAAGAACGTGTCAGTCATTTTAGAAACTTTGAAGACACCATGACCATTGTTTGGGTACATTTACAAATTTTACCATTTAAGTGGCTAAAGTTTTTGAAACAACCTTTTACAAAATCTTTTTGGTTTGACAAAAAGTAAACGTAGCAGAGATGGGAAAAAGTAAACAAAGAGGCAGTGGCTGGAGTATACGTTTGGCACTCTTTTTGCATAGGGTACTGGGGTATAAATTTTTATATTATCTTTTATACCCGATTACATTTTTTTATTTTCTCTTGGCACCGAATGTCAAAAAAGTTTTAAAAGTCTATTATGCAAACCTAGGTATGACGTTTAGCAATAGAGTGTATTATGAACACCTTCGTCTCTTTGCCATTTGTATGGTAGATAGATTTGCCTCAAAGATAAATCCTGAAGCGTATACTTTTGACTATGCAGAACTAGAAAACCCTAAAGAGATCTTGGAGTCAGGGTGTATTTTGGTGTACTCACACTTTGGTGGTTGGGCAGCCTCTTCAAATTCTGGACATATAGAAAATAAAATCAATATTGTCATGCAAGAAGCAATGTTAGAAGGTATACAAGATCTTGAAAAGAACATCAAGGTAAAATCACAAGTAAATGTGATCGATTTAAATGAGGGTGCCATTTCAGTCTCTGTGCAAATTGCCAATGCTTTGATGAATGATGAAGTAGTAACCGTGATGGGAGACAGGGCAGCCAATGTAAAGTCTGAAAGTGAAATGATGTTTTTAAATCATAAAGCATCTTTCAACAAAAACCCTTTCCAAATAGCCTACAAAACGTCTAAGCCCGTGTTGGTATATTTTATAATACTCACAGGCATACAAAGCTATAAAGTAGAGTATATAAAGATAATCATGGACAAAGAGAAAAGTGAAGCTTTAGCTGTGTCTGAAGCTTTAGAAAAATATGTAAATAAATTAGAAGAAGTTGTAAAAATGTACCCCAATCAATGGTTTAATTTTTATGATTTTTGGGAGAAAAAATGACTTTAACCATAGACAACAAGAACATTAGTCTAGAGCAAATTATAGAAGCAAACACTGTGGCGCTCTCTTGTGAAACTACTTTTAGAACAAAGATTGAAAAAGCACATAATTTTTTAATGAATGAGATAAAAACAAAACCTATTTACGGCATTACTACGGGCTATGGCGCAAGTGGAAAAAACTATGTCTCTTATGAAGATGCAGAACGTTTACAGACAAACTTGTTTAGGTTTCATGGCTGTGGTGTGGGTGAAAACCTGAGTGAGAAAGTGTGTCGTTATGCGGTCATTATGCGAATGGTCTCTTTGAGCAAAGGGCGTTCGGCCGTGAGTATGAACCTCTTACATAGACTTGAACTTTTAATTGAAAAAAATATCATTCCTGTGATTCCTTCTCAAGGTTCAGTAGGTGCAAGTGGTGATTTGACACCGCTCTCTTACATTGCGGCAGTGATTGCCGGAGAGAGGGAAGTGTATTATGAAGGCACGATACAAGACTGTGCAGAAGTTTACAAAAGTCTAGGCATAGAAGCGTATGTATTTAAACCCAAAGAGGCATTGGCCATCATGAATGGAACTACCATTATGTCTGCTATTGCTTTGGCTGCTTTGGAAGAGTTTGAAGTCATTTTGGAGAGTATGGAGTCTTATGTGGCAGCGATGTTTGAAGTGCTTTTGGGGGATGAGACGCCTGTGTCTGATTTCGTACATGAGTCTAAACCTTTTACAGGGCAAATTGCTACGGCTAAAAATATTAAGCATAAAATGGCAGGTTCAAAGCTGACCCATGGCCGTGATGAACGCTATACAAAGTTTTTTGAAGACAATGACTTAAACATCCAAGACACGTATTCTATGCGTTGTGCACCACAAGTTTTAGGGGTAATTAGAGACAATTTGACGATTTCTAAAAACTGGGTAGAAACAGAAATAAATTCAGTGAATGACAATCCTCTCATTGATGGTGAAAATGGAAAAATATATACGTCTGGAAACTTTTACGGTGGCTATGTTGCGCATGCCATGGATACGTTAAAAATCTGTGCGGCTAACTTGGCAGATTTATTGGACAAAGAGTTTGCCTTACTGGTTGACCATAAATTTAACAGAGGTTTAGGTGAAAACTTAAAATTGGCGCCTGAGTCTTATTATCATGGCTTTAAAGCCATGCAAATTACGCTGAGTTCACTCTCTGCAGATGTCATTAAAAACACGACAGCAGCTTCCATTCACTCACGACCCACAGAGTCACTCAATCAAGACAAGGTGTCTATGGGGACAACAGCTGCCAATGATTTTAGAAAGATGATGCCTGAGTTACACAACATGCTCTCCATAGCTTTTATTGGTATGGCGCAGGCAGTGGACATCCGTGGTGTAGAGCAAGTATCGCCACATCTTAAAAATATTTACACTGAAGTGCGAAGCATCACGAAACCACTCATTGAAGACAGAAGAATGGACATAGACATACAAAATATTAAGTCTTTACTCATGTCTGGAAGGTTTGCCTAAGATGCATAAACCTACAGTATTGGTAACGGGAGCGACAGGTTCTATAGGTGCAGCCATTGTAAAAGAGTATGCCAAAAATGGATATTTTGTTTATGTGCATTACCATAGGAACAAAGAAAAAGCAGAAGCACTTTTGGCTTCTATTGAAAGTGGTGAAATACTCTCTTTTGACATGAGAAAAAAGGAAGAGATAAACCTTGCCTTAGAAGATTTATCTGTAGATGTTTTGGTCAATAATGCAGGCATCATTCGTGACAATCTTTTCTTTTTTATGCAAGATGAAGAGTGGGAAGATGTCATTAACACAAACTTGAATGCACCTTTCTACATTACCAAGCTGATAGCGAAAAACATGATCCGTGCCAAACAAGGTAGCATTCTTAATGTGGCTTCAGTCTCTGGTATTTGTGGCAATGCGGGTCAAGCCAATTATGCCGCATCTAAAGGTGGTATTATTGCTTTTACAAAAACGTTAGCGGTAGAGCTTGGACGTTACAACATACGTGTCAATGCCTTAGCCCCAGGCATCATAGAGTCAGAAATGATTGAAAACATTCCGCATGCAGACACACTTAAAAAAAGTATTCCACTCAAGCGTTTTGGCACAGCAGAAGAGGTCGCGAAATGTGCGTATTTTATGGGGCATGAAGCAACGTATGTGAGCGGAGAAGTACTCAATATATCTGGAGCCATGGTACGTTAAAAGATGAATCTACTCTGGTCTTTACTTTATGCTCCACTTGTTTTTTTAGCACTAAAGTATTTTGACATTCAAGTGGTTTCTTTAGTCCTTTTTACACTAAGCCTTTTGTGGTTTTTTCTGCTTAAAAACAAAAAAGATATCTCTGCACTTTTCCCTGTATTCTATATGGTTGTCGCAGTAATTGCTTTTTTTTCACAAACATTTTTGGCACTCAAAATCATGCCTTTGGTCATTTCTACCTTTTTTTCACTTTTTATACTGCTCTCTTATCTGAAAGGTCACTCTATCATTCTCTATTTTGCGAATAAATTTTCTAAACATGACATTGATGAGAAAGAAAGAAAGTATATACATGACTCTACACTGTTTTGGTTTGGTATAAGCCTAGTCAATTCACTCATACACTTAAGTATATTTCTAGGTGCCTCACTTTACTTTTGGATATACTACAGCTCTTTTGGCTGGTACTTTTTATTTATATTTGCAGGCTTATTACAGTTTCTACATAGACGTTATGTTTTTTTGAGGAGAAAAGATGTTTAAAATACTAAGTGTTTTTCTTCTCTTACTCTCTATGCTTTTTTCTAAAGGTATACATTTCTCTGAAACAAAATATTATGATGCTTTGGAAAAAACCTTAACAAAACAAGGCCATATTACTTTTGATGGTCATGGTAAAATTCGTATTGAGTACGAAAATGCTAAAGGAATTGTTACCTATACGGGAGCGTTTCTGTATATACAAAAAAAAGGAAAAACAAAAAAGGTAGACCTTTCTCAAAGACCTGCCATAAAAATGTTTTTTGTCTTGTTTGAAGCCATTTATCTCCATAAAAATGATTTGATTGAGAGGTACTTTGAGACGAGCGTTGTTGAGGGGATGACACACTTGACACCTAAAGGTGAAAGTAAAAAATATCTCTCTAGTGTACGTTACAAAAAAGTAAAAAACAGCGTAAAGTTGTTAGAAATTCATTTGACAAATAACGATTGGGTACATATTGAAACACTTGATTAAAAACTTAAATTTCATGGTCTTTACGTTGATATTATTGTTGATGATACTTTTACAGAGTTATGGTCATTTTTCTACGTCACTTTTGTCTGTTCTCCCTCAAAGTGAAGGAAAAGAGCTTTTAAAGAACTTCGATAAAACACAAAACGCTAAGATACTGTTACTCAGCGTAAAAGGTTTTGATGAGGGCGCTTTAAAAACCTTAAAAAACCTTAAAAACAGAGTGAATGCACTACCCTGGGTTCTTGACATAAATACACCTAGAGAAAGTACTTTAAATGGTCAGGAAAGTACAGATGTTTTTGCGTGTTATCCACTAAATAGGGAGAAGCTTCATAGTTTGGATGTCAAAGGGGAACTGGGTGCTTTATATGATGAAATGCATGACTCTTTTTTCCCTGTAGCAGTAGATAAAAATGACCCTTTTAAACTTTTAACCTACCCAAAGACATACCATCCGACCCTCAAAGAGGGAGAGTTAACCTTGGGAGATTACGGCTACTTGGCTTATTTTAAACTCTCAAGTAAGAGCTTAGAGACACATCAAAAACTCTATAAACAACTACATGAAATTGTGCAGGGTCATGAGGATGTACATTTGTTTTCTCCGCTTTTTTATTATGTGGAAAATTCTCAAGCCATACGTTCAGATGTGAATCATATTATACTTCTAGCGCTGTCTATATTACTACTTTTATATCTTTTTATTTTAAGAGACCTGTCACTTCTGTTCAATGTTTTGGCAACATTGGGAAGCTCTGCAATGTTTGCAAGCATTCTGCTGACAGAGGTTTATGATGAAGTTTCCATCTTTGTATTTGTATTTGGTGTCTCCATTAGCAGTATCGCGATCGATTACATGTTTCACCACTATCTGCATGGACACTACGCAGAGAAGAAGACTTTCAATAAAGAAGTGTTTTACGGATTTTTCACAACAACACTTGCATTTTTCATTTTAAGTTTTAGCTCTTTTATACTCATTAAACAAATCGCACTTTTTTCTATTTTTTCTCTGATTTTTTCTTATCTAATCTTTGCATTTCTCTACCCAAAGATACAATTCAAGACCTTTCATTCTCGGGTTAACATCTTTCATAAAAACATAGAATCCCTCAATGCGAAAGTACTTCTTTTTGTCTCTTTGTCACTGATCCTCTTCTCACTCTTTTTTATACGTTTTGATTTTAATGTCAAAAATCTAGACTATGACAATCACTCATTAAAACAAAGTGAAGCATTTTTTAATGCGCAGATGAAAAGTCCAAAGAGGGTAGCTTTTGCTATAAAAGCAGAGAGTATTGATACACTTATTACTCAGGCTCAGACCCTGCAAACAGCTTTGCCCTCTGTGCAACTCCCTCTTTCCAACTATATGAGTAAAGAGCGTTACAGCATAAACAAAAACTTACTCTCAACTTTAGATACCAAAAGACATGAATTAGAGATTGAAGCTAAAAATTTAGGGTTTAAAGAAGGATATTTTGATAATGCCTATAGGCTTAAAAGAGAATTTGTCCCTTATGACATAGACACACTTAAAGAAAAAGGCATAGACATTTTTAAAACAGATGGCGCGTACTTTACGTATGGACGTGTAGAAAAAAGTGACTATGCAGCGCTATTGCAGTATGACTTTACCCAAAGTTTAAGTTTAAAAGAGCATTTTGAAGCGTCACTTTCTGAGTCCATGCTTCACTTGTTTTACCTAGGGGTGTTGTCACTTGCTATGATTATACTTTTGATTTATCTTAGTGCTAGAAAGTCTTTTGTGTATGCACTTTTGTTTTTACTTTTTCCTCTGTCGATGATTGCTCTGTATGCCTGCTTTGTACCCATTAATATTTTACATCTCTTTATGATGTTTATTATTTTGGCTATTGGGATTGATTATGCTATTTATATGTCAAAAAAGAGTGACAGGCGAACTAAAGAAGCCATTGCCTATTCACTCATTAGTACCTTCGCAGGTTTTGGTGTGTTAGTCTTTAGCCAAATTTCTGCGCTTTTTTCTTTAGGAATTGTGGCAAGCATTGGACTTTTG
>WTAE01000241.1 GCA_013139765.1 Sulfurovum sp. | reverse complement strand
TGTCTGCCTCAGCAGGTGTTGCTACTACAGCTTCAAATACACCAGCAGCAAGTGTTGCACCTGCTACTGAGTACGCTGTACCTTTAAGGAAAGATCTTCTACTTTCGATAAAGTTTGTGTTGTCATTTTTCATTGATTTTGTCATAAATCTTTTCTCCTTAACTCAACGGTAACATTTGTGGAATTTTAAGCCATACATCTTTTACTAAGAATAGGCCCACCAATGCTAAAATAGCTGCAAATCTAAGCAGCGTTTTGTTATCACTCTTCATGTTTCCAACAGCGATAAAGAATGGAATAATAAACCCTAAAGTCATACCAATCCAGAACTCAATGTTATACGCACCACCAGAGTGAACAAATGCTAAAACGGCTTCTGCTTCAGCAGATTTGAATGAGAAGAAATACTCAGACATATACATACCAAATGAGAAGAAAGTTGAAAGTGCAAGAATTAATGCTAAATCTTTTCTTGCCTCTTTTGACCATTCACCAGAAATAAAGATAAGTGCTGCAGAACCAGCCATAAGCGCTGCCCACATCATTTGCATTACTTCTGTTGGTGCTTGCCATAACTCACGTGCTGATGATTGTGCCATAATAATTGCTGTATAGGTAGTCACAGGAATCGCTAAGAATACAAGGAAAGGCATGATTTTTTCATACACACCTGAATTGTTTCTAGCCATGTTTGTTATTTTACACTTTTTAAATGGTACACCTGGGAATTTATCTGCGATACCAATAACCATCATTACAGAAATAAGTCCTAAGAAAATTGAAGCTAACCATGCACCAACAGTAATAGACGAAGTCCAATGTGGGTGTAAGAAAATGTTAACCATTCTGTACGGTTGGTGTAAGTCAATCAGTGTGAACAATAAGAATACATTTAGCGCTAAAAATGAAATGATAGGCATCGTCCATCTAAGGTTAGGCATGTCGTCTTTGCTATGTCTAAACCATAAAAATGCTGCAAGGAATACAACACCTGTACCGATACTTTTTGCCCACATGTTTACAGTAATAATACTACCCCAAACAATACCCTGAATAGGAACATCAAGTGTTACAATAGCCTGTGTTGCGTGAATTGTACTTTCCATCTTAGTGACCTCCCTCTTCTTCGTGTGATTCATGTGCTGTATTGTCAAGATCTACAAAACTTTTGTTGTCAAGTTTTTCATGACCAACAAATGGTGCTAAGAATCTATCTAAAATACCATGATGTGCATCACCAACGTGATCTAAATGCGTAATTTTGTTAAAGAGTGAATACCCTTCAATTCTTTGGTGTGCTAGTGGGTTAAGTGTTTGGTTACCACCACCTACATAGTAATGTTTAGGATCTGTATGCTTCTCAGGTTTACGTACTTGTACCGCACCTTTGTGCTCCATGATGTAAAGTGAGATGTGTGAATTATCGTCTTCAACGTCACCAAAGATATTGGCTTCAACTGGACAAGCAACAACACAAGCAGGCATCATACCAGACTCAATTCTGTGTGCACAGTATGTACATTTGTCCGCAGTGTTAGTCTCTGGATCCATATAGATTGCTCCATAAGGACAAGCCATCATACATCCTGCACAACCAATACATCTTGCTGAATCGATATTAACAATACCGTTCTCCAAATAGTGTAATGCTGATACTGGACAGATACGCTCACATGGTGCATTCTCACAGTGGTTACAACGTAATGGTGTAAAAGATCTTCTTGTATCTGGGAATGTTCCAAGATCGATATATTTTACACGTAGACGCCAAGAGCTAAGTGGCACTTCATTTTCCACTTTACAAGCAATCTCACAACCTTTACAACCCATACATAGGTTCAGGTCAACTAAGAAACCTAGTTTCATATTTCCTCCTTGATTTAGCTATACTTATTATAATTATAAGCTACTCTAATCCATAAGGGAGTAGAGTAAATGCATGCATAGATATTATAAAAATTTCGGTTAAGTACGGTTTATAAGTTTAAAGTTTTTTAAAGTTTTAGTATAAGATGTAACATATATGTAGATAAGAGGGGCTTGTTGATAATGACTCTCTTTTAAGATTATTTGATTGTAAAAGAAAAAGTAGACCCTACTTCCTCTTCACTTTCAATTTCTAAAGAAGTATGGTGTAAAGCCAAAATACTTTTCACAATGGAGAGTCCAAGTCCCATGGAGTTGTCCCAAGTATGTGTACCCGAACGGTAAAACTTCTTTGTGACTTTGCCAATGTCCTCTTCAGAGATTCCTTCACCTTTGTCTGACACAGAGATTTTATTACTTTCTATCCGTACAGTTACTTCTTCTTTAGAGTATTTCAGTGCATTTTCAATGAGATTTTTTAATACAATGTCTAAAAGTGTTCGGTCAGCTTCAATCGGTGTTTCCTCACCAACAATCGTTATCTCACGGTTTGGATACTTCTCTTTCAGCGAGACTTTTACCTCTTCTGCCAAAGTGCTCAAATCAAAGTGAGTTGGATGTAAGGTAGCTTCACCACTTTCAAACTTATTCCATAAAACCAAACGAGAAAGCAAAGCCTCTATTTTGCTACCATTGTTGTATATCTTCGTCAAAAACTTCTCTTGTAAAGATTGGGGTATCTCTTTGTCCTCTTCAAGGGTTTGCGCATACCCCATGATCGAAGCAATAGGGTTACGAAACTCATGGGCAATGGCAGAAATCATATCTGCACGTTGACGGTTTTTGAGTTTGAGTTTGGTATTGTAACGCTGTTTCACATCTTCACGTTTTTTAGATGCTTTAAGTGCTTTACTCAAGTTTTGGTTGATGTCTTCAAACTCTTGGGTAAAAAACTGTGCTTTGTAGTGTATCTCATCTGCTGTTTCAATGTGAGAGAGGTAAGTGTTCACAAGATTAAGCTCTTTTTGCATGCGGTCTGCTCCGCGGTAAATGGCAAAAGTGAAAAGTGAAAAAGCCAAAGCCATCGTGCCTATACAAAACCATAAGGTCACCGTACTTTCTAAAAAGAGAGCAAAAACAAGGGCAAAAAGTGTAAAAATACCCACAGCCATGGTGACCAATCGCGCCATGATATACTCTTTAAAATGTGGTCTCTGCATGGCTTACTCCTCTTCCACTTCTTCTATATAACGTAAAAAATCATCTGCTGTAAAATACCCTACAATCGAGTCTAAAGGCTCTTCATTGGCTTGCATAAAGAAAAAACTAGGGATGATACCATCAAAATCTTGCAGGTTTTTTATGGCATATTTATCGGAACGCTTAACAGAGACTAACACATAGTTTTGTAACTTTTTTTGCACACAAGACTTTGAAAGTGTCTGTTTTTTCATTTTTACACACCAGCGACAATTGTCTTCACCCACCATCACAATGACATTTTTATGCTCTTTTTTAGCAAGTACCAAGGCACTTTGTAGCTCAGTATGCCAGACTACAGTGCTCGTGTTAAGGTCTGTGTTCGCAGAAGTCTTAGAAACCAATAAAAGCGTTAAAAGAATTAAAACTATCCCCTTCAAAGCCATGAACCTATCGTGTCTTTTTTTCTACATCATCGATGTAAGAGAGAAAGTCTTCTACACAAAAGTAGCCGATGACCTCTTCAAGCACTGTTTTGTCTGCTTTCATAAAAAAGATTGTAGGTACCCCACGTACTGAAGGTAAGTGTGACATGGCTTGTACATTTTCACGCATGACTTCCACAACCACAAACTTCTCAAGACGTTTTTCAACCGCATCATCCGAAATGGTACGGTGTTTCATTTTTTTACACCAACGACAGTGTTCACCTTCTACAAAAACCATGAGTGTTTTGTGTTCTCTTTTTGCTTTACTCAGTGCAGTATCTAAGTTTTTTGCCCAGTCGAGTGAAAATGCCATACTGCTAAGTAGTAACAATAAAGTTAGTATTTTTGTCATATTATTTCCTTTAATCATTAAAGTTTTTTACCATCTCTTTAAAGACTTCGCACAACGCTTCAACTTCCGCAATAGACGTATGTTCATTTGGTGCATGAATACTGTCGTTAATCACACCAAATTCTACCACATCTATGCCAAAGGCACCCATAAATCTTGCATCCGAGGTACCTCCTGCTGTGGAGAGTTTTGTCTTCACGCCAGTGATTTTTTCTATGCTCTCTGAGAGTTTAGCAACCACTTTAGAGTCTCTTTTTGTTACAAATGGGTAGGAACCTTGGGTTAACTCAAGGTCATAATCCAAGTCAGAAAAACACTCATCTATATGCATCCTAATCTCATTTTGCGTTGTTTTTGTGGAGTTTCTCACATTGAACATCAATTTTAATGAGCCAGGTGTTACATTGGTTACTTCCATGCCTCCACGGATATCTGTAATGACCATTTGTGAAGGTGCAAAGTTGTCATCCCCATTGTCAAGGTTAATCCCCGCAATCTTTTCAAGTATGGGGGCTATTTGGTGTACAGGGTTAATGGCTTTTTCAGGGTAAGCAGCATGTCCCTGTTTGCCTTCAATGGTCAAGTACCCATTAATAGACCCTCGTCTACCTATCTTAATAGCATCACCAAAGACAGTTTCACAGGTAGGTTCAGCCACAAGGCAGTAGTCAGGTAACATGCCTTGTTCTTTTAAGTGTTCAAGCATCACCACAGTGCCGTACTTTGCTTCACCCTCTTCATCTGAAGTTAAAAGTATGGAGAGTGTGCCATCAAATGTTTCAGTCTCTTTACACGCTTGTATGAATGCGGCTAAACCAGACTTCATGTCTTGGGTACCACGTGCATAAATAATGCCGTCTTTAATCACAGGTACAAAAGGATTAGTATCCCATTTGTCTCCTGCGGGTACCACATCCACATGCCCTGCGAAACAAAGGTGTGTACCTTCTCCAAATTTCTTAGAGCCAAATGTTTTAGACAAAAAGAGGTTTTTCACCCCTCCTTTGTTCACATAGGTGGCTTCAAAACCATCAAGATACTCTTCTATAAATTTCAGAGAACCTGCATCATCAGGCGTAAGGGACTTAAAGCTCAAAAGCTTCAATAAAAGATCAACTACATTCATATTTACACTCATTTTCTAAATTTTTCTATCATAGACATATATTCGTCTATATTTTCAAAACGATGGTTTCCACCAATCTCAACGATAATTTTGTGCGTATTATAGAGTGATTGTGCTTTAGTATAATCTAAGAGTTCATCCGCGCTTTGTAAAAGCAAGAGGTACTGGCCTTTTTCAGGTGATACTTCAAGTCTCTTCATCTCTTCAATGTAACACGCTTTAAAGTCAAACAGATCTTCATCACAAAAACGTTTTTGTTTACCAATATAAGGTGCTAACGTTTTCCAAGGTTGGGTAGAAGGGTTCAGTAAAACCGCTTTCATAGCATGTTTTTCTGCCAAGTATGTGGCATAAAAACCACCTAATGAAGAACCTATAAGCAGGTCAATGTTTTCATTTTGTAAAATATTTTCTAAGTAAGTCATCGCTGCAGAAGGAGAGTAAGGTAAGTTTGGAGAGAGTACTTCTGCTTGAGAGAAGTACTTTTTAAGTTGAAAAGATTTATTGCCTTCTCCACAAGAAGAGAAACCATGCAAAAAAAGAATTTTACTTTTCAATATCACCTCTATACGTCACAATACCACCAAAATGGTTGATGACTTTATCCAGTCCATTTTGTTTAAAAATATTTTGTACCTGTCCAGACCGGCTACCTGTGCGACAGGTAAAAATCACTGTTTTGTCTTGATAGGTTTTTAAAAACTCTTGCGCCCATCCTTGAAAATCTGACGTAGGTTTTAAAAGATCCACACCGGCTATGTGTCCCATCTCATACTCCATGTCTTCTCTTACATCTACGAGTAGAAAGTCTGCTTTGCCCTCAGTACGTGCTTCTAGTAATGAAATAAGTTCAGCAGAGTTCACGTCGTTTTGTTCTAATAATGTTTCCATAGGTTTGTCTCCCAGACAGTGTTATATTTACATAATTATATCCAATAATTATTATAACTTACTGTTAAGTGTAAAGCTTAGGCTTTAGCTTCTTGTTCAGCTCTGTACTCTGGCGTACAGAAAATTTGACAATGACAAATACCAAGTTCTGGAATCTCTTTTTCTATGGCTGGTTTACACGGACAGGTTCTGTCATCTGAACTTTTAAACTTTCCTGGTTTTGATTCATCAGGTTCTACCATGAAACAAGGACAAAATCTTCTTCCATAAAGAAGTTTATGACGAGCAAGCCCCATAATGACACCCTCGTTCACATCTTCATTTGTACTGTAAACCCATCCTTGACTCGCACATACTTTATCTGTAAATTTTTCTGTTTTTGCCAACTCTGTTTTAAACTCTTCGGAATTCATATCTAATTGTTGCATCATCTGACTATCCTTTTGTAATTGAACCCAATGAATATAGGCATTCATATAGTAATGCTATAGGGTACCTCTATTTGTATCTAAACTAAATTAATATATAATATAAAAAATAATACCTGAGAGAAATAAGGGACAAAATGCAAATAGATGACGCAGTTTTAGCAAAATTAGAGAAATTATCACACCTACGTATAGATGAGAGTAAAAAAGAATCCGTAAAAGAACAGCTTTCTGGGATTTTAGATTATATTGAAAACCTCAATGAATTAAATACCGATGCACTTTCTGCTTCTTTTTCAACACTTGATGGGGGAACACCTTTAAGAGAAGATACGCCTAGAGAGAAAAATGATATTGCAAAAGACATTCTTTCTCATGCACCAAAAGTTGAAGATGACTTTTTCATTGTACCAGCGATTATAGAATAATGATAAAAATTTATGGCATTAAAAACTGTGACTCTGTGCGCAAAGCCATCAAATACCTCAAAAGTAATGACCTTGCTTATGACTTCATTGACTTTCGTGAAACACCCGTAGAAGCAGCAACTGTTGCTTCTTGGTTAAAGGGTACAGACATCAAAACGCTTTTTAACACCAGAGGTACAACCTACCGCACTTTAGGGCTTAAAGCACTTGACCTTAACGATGATGAGAAGCAAACATGGCTTGCAAAAGAGAACATGCTCATTAAACGTCCCGTAATTACCCTTGATAACAATGTTATAGTTGGCTATAATGAGTCTTTATATTCTGAAATATTACAAAACTAAAGGACAAATATGGCAGCTTTTGACATTAAGAAACTACTGCAATCAGTGGTCACACACGGGGCATCTGACCTCCACCTCGTATCTCGTACTGAACCACAAATCAGACTTGATGGTGTACTTAAACCCGTAAATCTTCCTAAGATGACAGGTGAAGACATTGAAGAAATGGCTTATTCACTCATTACAGAAAAACAAAAAAAGCACTTTGAAGAGCATGATGAGCTTGACTTCGCCCTACTCATTCCGGGTATTGGTCGTTTTAGAGCAAACTACTATAAAACTTTAGGTGACACAGCAACTGCCTTTAGGATTATTCCTATTGATGTACCTTCTTTAGATGATTTGGGTGCGCCAGCTATCTATAGATCGCTCGTTAAAAGAGAAAAAGGGCTCATTTTGGTCACAGGACCTACTGGTTCTGGTAAATCAACCACACTTGCTGCCATGCTTAACGAAATCAACCTCACAGAACAAAAACACATTGTAACGGTTGAAGATCCGGTGGAATTTATTCACCAGAACAAAAAATGTGTTTTCTCTCATCGTGGGGTCGGTGAAGACACCGCTTCATTTGCCATTGCACTGAAATATGCAATGCGTCAAGATCCAGATATCATACTAATTGGGGAAATGAGGGATAAAGAGACCATTGAAGCTGGACTTACCGCGGCTGAAACCGGTCACTTGGTTTTTGCTACACTTCACACCTCTTCAGCTGCAGGTACGATTAACCGTATTATTGATGTATTTACAGGAGATGAACAACCGCAAATTAGAGCAATGATCTCCTCTTCATTGGTAGCCGTTATTGCACAAGCACTTTTACCTAAACTTGGTGGTGGTCGTGTGGCGGCATCTGAAATTCTCATTACCAACCATGCGATTTCTAACCTTATTAGGGAAGATAAAGTACACCAAATTTATTCTCAAATGCAACTAGGTCAGGGAGATACAGGGATGCAAACGCAAACCCAAGCGCTTCTTAAATTCGTTAGAGATGGAAAAATAAGCCGTGATATTGCTTTGCAATATGCCAACAAACCTGATGAGCTTTCAAAAGCAACCATCTAAAGCGCAAAGTATTTTTAGGTACAATACGAAAAAATGTTATAAACATGGAGTGTGATAGAGATGGAAAATTTTTCAATGATGGACTTTAACTATTTTGATGTAAGTATTGGAGCCATTATCTTAATCTTAGGGATTAAGGGTTTTATGGAAGGCTTCATTAAAGAGGTTTTTGGACTTGCAGGGCTTGTTGCCGGAGTCTATTTTGCTTCACGTCTCGCACCAGAAGCTTCAGCCTTTATCGATAAAAACTTTTTTCATATAGAGAACGAATCTATACTTACGCTTCTTGGATTTTTAGCCATTTTAGTGATGGTTTGGACAAGTGCAACCATTTTAGGAAGTATCTTTTCCAAACTTAGCTCTAAAAGTGGTTTAGGCTTTTTTGACCGTCTTTTAGGTTTTATTGTGGGTGGAGGGAAATATTTTATTATTTTTGCACTCATTGTTACAGCACTTTCCAACGTCACATTGGTCAAAGACAACTTAGAAAAATATGTAAAAACCTCAGTACTCTACCCTTACCTCACACAAGCAGGTACCTACCTCATACACTTAGACCCTGCCACTTTAGGTTTTACCCAAACAGGGAAAATCACCACAACAGACATAGCAAAACCTGAGACAACTCAAAGCACTGTAGAAAACAATACCAGCACAACAACAGATGAAAACAATACAAGTATTGTCGAAAACAATAGTACAGACACACAATAAGGTGAAACATGATTGACTACCCAGTACTTTTAACCAAATTTCAAGCGCTTCTAAAAGAAAACGCATTGAAATTTACCAAACAAAGAGAGTTAGTACTCAAGTTTCTCTATAACAATGTGGGACACTATACCCCTGAAGACATCTATACACTCCTTAAAGAGGAAAACCCAGACATCAACATAGGTATTGCCACTGTGTACCGTACACTTGCACTGCTTGAGGGTGAGCACATTGCTTCTTCCATCTCTTTTGGGGCCCAAGGTAAAAAGTATGAGTTAGGTCTCAAAAAACACCATGACCACCTCATTTGTACAAAATGTGGAGAGATTATAGAGTTTTTTGATGATCTCATCGAAGAGAGACAAGAAGCCATTGCTAAAAAGTTTAACTTTAAAATGACAGACCATACGATGAAAATTGTAGGGCTTTGTGAAAACTGCCAACAGTAAACAACCAATAACACTAGTCGCATAGGAGACACCCCTTTTGATATTTGACAATCAGTACATTCAAGAACGCATAAAAAAAACCCAAACCCTCAGAGAAAAAGGTATTAACCCTTACCCTAACAAAGTGCAAAAAGGCACACCTTCTGCAGACTTTTTAAGTGACTGTGCCTATGTACATGACCTCGTTGTAGATGAAGGTGAAATGAAGCAAGACAAAACAAAATCTTACACACTCACTGGACGCCTCAAGTTTGTACGTATCATGGGAAAAGCTGCTTTTGCCAAAATAGAAGACGCAGATGGTTTGGTACAACTCTACTTTAACCGCGATGACCTCCCAGAGAACTACTACAATGATGTCGTAAAAAGACTTTTTGAAGTAGGTGATATTATTGAAGCAAAAGGTTACCCTTTTGTCACAGGTACAGGAGAACTTACCCTACACTGTTTAGAAGTCAATATTGTGACCAAAGCCATCTCTCCACTACCTGAAAAATTTCATGGTATCCAAGACCAAGAGATAAAATACAGACAACGTTACCTTGACATGATCATGGATGCAAAAGTAAAAGAACGTTTTATATTACGTTCTAAAATTGTTTCTGGTATTAGAAGATTTTTTGAAGACAAAGGTTTCTTAGAAGTAGAAACACC
>WTAE01000201.1 GCA_013139765.1 Sulfurovum sp. | reverse complement strand
TTTGGGATCATTCCTCTGATACTGGCTTTTACTATATCCTTTGCTCTTATAGAAGATCTAGACAGTCCTCAAAAAGGTATGTTTACAGTTAATCATCAGCCTATAATTGATGTTAAAAACAGTATAGCCAAATAAAAGCTACACTACTATTCCTGAAATACAATTTGGATTGTTAATCTGATCAAATAATTCGGTGTATACGATCAGGCCGTCATTTTTGGGAACACGGCCTTTGCACCGCTTATAAACAGCGCACGTAGCTTGTCCCAAAAATCACCGCCCAGAACAAACAGACTGACCAGCAACAGCAGATCTCCGACAATGGCATAGGTGAACTCGTTACCTAGGTAGCCAGGGATCAGGTCGGCTGCATACGGCGTAAGCCAACCGAAAACAACAGGCACGGAGAACATCACTAGACCTATAGTATAGCGGGTGCGGCTGACCTCTGCCGGAGGTCCGTACTGCTTGAGGAAACCGAATATATGGTTCTTAATATAAGCATAACCGCTCTTACCCATAACTGCTACGGCAACGACTCCAAGTACTTCAGCAACTACGAGTAAGACACCGGATACCGTAGCGACAGTCGTGCTAGGAAGTCCCATTGAGGCAACTAGCGGTACCCCGAGTACGGGAAATACTATACTAAGAGCAAATAGGGCAACGCCAAGCTTAAGTCGCCATCCCTTGGCCACTACATTATCATTTGAAACTTCAGTCATTATCTATCTCCTTTTTAACTCAGAACAACCATAGAATTTTATTTTATTAAAAGCGAATTGTCCAGCCCACAACAAAAGTATCGGCCTCAAATCTGGGTTCAGTATCTGTTTGTGTCTTTGCCCAAATATAGCTGAATTTAAGACCTTGATCAGCTGTGAGAGGGACACCCATAGCGACTCCCCAGAGAAATCCCTCTCGTTTATCATCCCTATCCTTACCGTTGACTTTCGACGCAGCCCCTTGCCCATAGCCTGCACTCACAGAACCCCATACTCCTGGTTCAAAGATCCGTATGATATGTGCCTGGGCTGAATAAAATGGTTTTTGTTCAAATTTATTCCCATCAAAGAAGTTGTCATTATCTGTAAAAAAGAAAATGGAGCCTGTCAGTTCATACGACCAGGGACCACGCGTATGTTGTACCCCTATATGAGGACGAATCATATAAGAGTTTGAACTAAGATTAAGCAGGTCATCTTCAAAATATTCACCCAGAGGCACACCAACGGAAATAGCTGCACCAACGACTGTATTGATAGTTTCTTTAGAGTCATCATCCGATACTTTGTACTCTGAAGTGGGAGCACCAAGCGGATGGAGAACAGAAAGTCGAAACATCGGATCAGCCATACCCGTACGTTTTACACTTTCAGGTTCGCCGCTAAGCAGTCCATCCCATTTTACTTTATGAAAAGGAAGAGCTACATCAAAACGCATCAACTTTTCTGCAAATGTGAAAAAATGCGTATAACCCATAGTAAGAAAACCTTTTTTTACTTTGGTATCTTTAATCTCTAAAATCGGATTAAAACCTACATAACCTGAGTTATGCCCATAAGTAATGCCTAAAATAGTAGTTCCTGAAGGTAAAGGATTCCAGCGTCTTGGTTCTATATCTTGTGCGAAAAGTGTACCACATAGCATAAAGGACAGACAAGCAAAGTATCTAAGTTGTATATTTATTAGTTTCATTTATCCCCCATTTGTATTAATTAAACAAAAGATTGGTTAATGTACAGCAGTCTTTGAAAAAATATTGATAACAATACAACTTCTGGTCCGACTAATTACCAAATGTGTATGAACAATTGATACGGATTATATCACTGGCTGCAGCACCATTCCAATCTTTATATACTACATTGGTTCTGTATTCCAAGAAGTAAAAGATGTTGAAAAGTGTAGTTTCAGATACTTCACTTCAGCGGTGGCGTACAGTGCTGTCCGCTGAAACCAATTGTTAATTTCTTCTGCTATCTATTTTACTTTTTCAATGTCTGGTAATACCCAAGTCTTGTCTAGGAAAGCTTTCTTAGGTGAGTAGAGCCGGAAGTACGGAAACCAGGCCCTTCCTGCTTCGGTCGGAATCCAGTTTTTCGCTTTGTCACCCTGTGGCTTATTCGGACCTATATAAAGATCGACAGAACCGTCTTTGTTCATCAGAAGATCCATACGTGAGGAACGATCTGCGATCTCGTGCTTGTTTTTGATCAGTGTACGGGTACTGACTTCGTACACAGTAAGCGACCAGAAGGCTTCGGCTGGAGCATCAGCTGGTACATGTAAAGTATAATCCTTACCACCATCCAGCCAGTCTCCGTCTTTATCCTTGTAGCTTGCCATGTATATCTGACCTTTACCGGTCTTCTGCCCATGCATTGCTAGGTCATTCGTAACTGCTTCATAGAGCCAGGCAGCACGACCGTCTAGAGCATCATAGTGTTCACGGCGCTGGTCCGGTGGTGATACTGTAGCATACTCCCAGTGCGAACCATCAATGTAGTGGGCATCTGCTAGGCGTGGATTAAAAAAGTCATTAGCTTTAGCCATTGCTTCTCCGACCAAGGCTGCTTCTGTAAGGATTGCCGTTTGCCGTTTGTCGGGATTGAAGGGTTTACCCTTCTCGATTCCCAGTGGTTTGAGCATTGCCATGAAAAAACGATCCCGCTCGGCGACCGGTTCACGATTTAGGACATCTGCCAGCCTTTTCCAATACTCCATTCCCATAGGGGCAGCTGCCATCCATGGTTTGCCATTGGGAGTAATGTAACCCCGAGGCTTAGGATCCTTACGTTCACTGTAAGGGTAGATATCCACCATTTTGAGCATCTTCAGTCGTTCATCCCTATCTTCAGGCATCAGACGGATACCAAGGAGCAAATTATTGGTCTTAGAGGTAAATACTTTGTATCCTTCTTTTTCGGCGTCTTTAGGCACCTCCTGTCCAGGACCCACAAAAAGGTATTTGCCTGGTTCGGTGATCTGAGTTATGCCTATCTGCCACATATCATGCGCTGCACCACGCACTTTTCCTGCAGGCTCCGGCACGATAGCCACCCATGGCTCCTTGGTCAAGTCAATAAAAGGCAACACATAAGGAGTAGTAGCATTATAGGTCAGTCCTCCTAACTTATCCTTGTAGCTCTCCACAAAGACGATCTGTCCATTATCTGCTCCTAACTGATCAGTATGTGAATATTGCCACTGAGCCATTGAGACAATAGGAATAGACCAGATATAGGCTTGACAAGCACGTTGGAAATCCATCTCGTTAAACAACTTTTCAACTGTCTCATCAGCCGGATAACCGTTGGCAAAATCGTGTGTAAAGATCAAGTCTCCAATCCGTGTTTTCAAAGTTTCTGCGTGTACCAGTGTTGTACCCGCTACTGCAATAATACTAGCAGTTGTGATCACTTTTATCAAATTTTTTTTCATCTTTCTCTCCCTTAATATTTAATTATTATTCTATATTATGATTTAATCTTATTAATGAAAAGTATATGAAAAAAATATGAAATGTTTTGTGCTTATTTTTGTATTAGGTTCCAAAACCTTATAATCTAACATAGAATATAACGTTTCTCGCTATAGCGTCATTTGAGATTATGAACTTGAGGATGAAAACCTTATAAAGTTATATATTTTATAAGGTTTTGATCTACGGGCTTATACATAGTAGCTATAATTCTAAGGAACTCTCTGTGTATTAATTTCCCATGCATTTAGCATAGTTGATACAATACAGATTAATAAAATATATTTTTTCTTTTTCATTTTCCTTATTGTCTGAATGTTCTACAAATACCAGAACTTTTATTACTGTATGAAATAGCATTCTCAACAATAATCCATTCATTATTTGAATTATTATTTTCCAATCTATATCTAAATCCTGTATTTGTTTGCTTTGAATACATATTAATATTAACACTTCCTAATACATATATCCTAGCTTTATATTCTCTATTATTTACATATAAAATACATATTTCTAGATTCTTTTGCTTGTGCTTACATTCCACCAACTCATAAGGTAAATCAGGAATATTTTTCAGTGACTTAGGAACACCATTTTTCACAACGTAATCTGCTATAGCTTTAGCTTGTGGTTTCATGATTTTTACATCATGACTATTAGGACCACAAGCAAAATCTACGAAAAGAAAATAACCTACTAAAATACCTACATAACTCAACAAAAGTTTTTTAATTGGTTTTTTCTTTACAATAAATCCAAAAAACACAACAAACATTAAAACCAAAATCAACATCAATACCCAAAATGCCATACTAACCCCTTTCTCTTCTTAATATCACTCACATCAATACGTTCATAACCTTCAAATTTCTCATTAGCATAATTTTCATTTTCAACATTAGCATTCTCTACAAATTTATTTAAATTAGGTACATTCTTCAAGGCTTCTTTATCAAATGCCCTATGAGTATTGATTTCCCACGCATTTAATGTAGTCAATATAACACCTATTAATAAAATATATTTTTTCATTTTCAATCTTCCTTATTGTCTACCAAAACTTTTACATATACTAGAGCTTTTAATACTATATATATTTGGACTATACGTATCTATTTCAAAGTTATTCTTTTCGTTTTCTTTGAATCCATAAGAAACACCTGTTTTAGATATGGTTCTATATAGTCTTACTTCTCCCCCACTATTTGATGGAAGTATATAGCTATCATAGAACCTTAATTTAACTTGATATGTGCTATTTAATTTTTTAAAAACACATGTTTCAGCTATATTAATACCTCCTGCATTCTTCTTGCTCTCTACAATTACATTTAAACGTTTAGCCATATAGTTCTCTTCCCTCTCACACTCCACCAACACATAAGGCAAGTCAGGAATATCTTTCAGTGATTTAGGAATACCCTTTTTCACAATATAGTCAGCTATAGCTTTAGCTTGTGGTTTCATAACTTTTACATCATGACTGTTAGGTCCACAACTATAGTTTCCAATTACTACCATTAAACCTATTAATACAATAAAACCTAGAAAAATACGTATCATTAGCTTAGTATCATCTGATACAAAA
The DNA here is from genome assembly GCA_013139765.1 of Sulfurovum sp. Classification (GTDB taxonomy): domain Bacteria; phylum Campylobacterota; class Campylobacteria; order Campylobacterales; family Sulfurovaceae; genus Sulfurovum. The sequence goes on along the minus strand of WTAE01000201.1, from coordinate 3,610 downwards.
GCAACGATTAACAAAACAACAACCATAGAAATAATCAATAAAACGATAATAAGTCCTAACACACAAACCCTCCCAGTTGACTATATTTATTTACATTATATATTACAAACTTTATCGCACATCTTTTTTAGTATTTATTATATGTAAATGAAAAAATGTGAGGTTTCAAATATGTTCTCATTGTACAATATTACGCATAAAATAAGTTTTTTACAATCATTCATTAGTAAATATTTTTAGTTGATAATTCTATCAAGTTATGAAAACCTTATAATCTAACATATTTTATAATGTTTATCGCTATAGCGATGTTTAGAGACACATTTTTCATAACCTCCCATAGGAAACCTTATAAAATGTTCTATATAGGAGATTTTATAAGGTTAATTACTAGTAAAATATGACAATTTGACATAAAATCATTGTCTAAACAAAGTCCCTGATATTATCAAGCGGAGTATTTATCTCATATTTTAAAGGATGGTGATACAGATGAACTTTTATCTGCCATTGGTGACATTGCAAAAGCCAAAGGAATGTCACCAATTGCTCAAGACACTCGGCTAGGAAGAGAAAGTCTTTATAAAACTTTTAATAGCGGTGTCAAACCTAGGTTTGACACGATTGTGAAAGTACTTAATGCTTTAGGAATCAAATTACAGGCTATTGCATAAACCTAATTTCTTCTGTTAAAAATACCTAATCTTTTGTATTCTCTCTTCTTAGTTCTAAACGCATTTCTATAAAAACAGTATCAAAAATTTTATGCATACCTAAAAATTTAAAAAACTTCGCCGAACCATAGAAAATATCCCATCTTGTTTTATCTAACTCTACTCTAGCATTCATAACTAACTTGTCATCTACTTCAGACAAAAGCAAGTTGAAACTTTGGGTTCTTTTTAACCCTCTAAGTGTCAAGTCTCCTTTTATCTGATAATTGATATCTGTTTGATAAGGCTTTGCAAGTGCTTTGATGTCGTTAAAAGAGTAACGTGCCTCAGGAAAAAGCTTTACTAGAAAAAAGTCTTCTGACCTTAAGTGTTCATCAAGATAAGAAGCCCCTTCTTCAGGGCTTAGATCTAATGTTTTTATGGAGTTCATATCTAAAATAAAGTCCCCGGAGAGCGCTTGGTCTTTTAGCGTTAGACTTCCATGTTTTAAAAGAATCTCTCCAAAATGTTTCCCATTGGCATTGGCGCCTGTCCATTCAATTTTACTCTCATTTTCAAGCACGTACTTTCCATCTTGTGGATGGAGAAACTGTCCATCATCCAGACTCAACTGTTCACCTTCTAGGTTTTGAGTACATACGTCTAGGCCACCTTCTAAAACATAGCACTCTTGAGGTATCAGACCTTTTAGTTTTTCACAAGCTGTTTTGGCATCAAGTTCATTTTCACTTTGGCCATAAAAAATAAGCTTTTGATCCTCTTTTAAATTTAAGGCTTGCACCTTTGATACAAAACTCGCCTCATACACACAAATGTTGAGTGCACCTTTTAAATGTACATTTTTATAATGTTCAGGTGGTAAAACATGGATAAGCACATAAGTATCTTCACTTAAGTTTTCTAAGTCTTGTATACTTATGCTTTCCACTTTAATACCTTTCAATAAAGCGTTTATAGTCTATGTTTTTAGCTGTTTTAATCATAAAAAGTTCAGCCTCTTCAAGTACTTCAATACGACATTCTTCTACATCTTCTTCCACCAAAAAAGTATCTTTTTCAATGAGAACATCGTTTATCTTCACTCTCCCTGCTAAGAGATAATAAGAATAAACAAAGTTTTTATCTCTTGTCTCCGCGTAGTTTCCAAGGGTATAACTTGTCTTAGTAATTGCAAGATTTTCTGTTTCAGAAACCACAGTTGAGGAAGCACCTATATAGTCTATTTGCTCGAAGCCTTCGTATGACTTTTTTTGAAAGCTATGAGCTTGATAGTCCGTATAGGCTGCTTCATGTAAAAGAGACTTAGAAAAATCAGGATCGAACCAAATTTGAAATAGCCTTGTTCCTTTCACGATGCGTTCTGCATGTTGCACACCTGAACCTGCTTGAATGACTTGAAGACCTCCTGCATTTAACGGTGTCCAAACCTTTGTAGCCGTATCATAGTGTTCTAAGGAGCCCTCAAAGACAAAGGTCATGATTTCAAAACCTTCATGGGGATGTAGGGGGAACTCTGCTGTCTCTTTTGCCTCTAAATGTGCCCAATAAAACAGACTTGAATACGCTATTGTCCCATTTGCATTAGGAAAAGGGATGGGCTTGTTTTCTATAAAAGCCCCGTTAAAAAGGGGCATTAACTCTTGTTCTTCTTTTTTTAAATGTATTAACGTGCTCATGAGAACTCCTTAACTATATTTTATAAGTTCGGCAACAACAGCTTATGCTGTTTTATCATTAAGCCTTTATAGTAAAGTATATCACATTTTCAAAGCTATTTTTTCTGTAAAAACACTCCAGATTCGACATGTGCTGTGTGTGGGAATTGGTCATAGAGGGCAGCTTCTACTACTCTATGCGTTTGACTGAGTGTTTCTAAGTCTCGTGCTAGGGTTTCAGGGTTACATGAGATGTAAATGATATTTTCAATTTTTGAAATGAGTCCAATGCTGGCTTCATCTAGCCCTGCACGTGGTGGGTCAACCAAGACCGTTGAAAAGTTGTAGGCATTTAAGTCAATATCTTTTAACCTAGTAAATTCTCTTACACCGTTCAGTGCTTCTGTCATCTCTTCGGAAGAGAGTCTTGCAAAAGTGATGTTTGAAATGTCATTAAGCGCACAGTTTTCAAGTGCCGCATGAATGGAGTTTTTAGAAATCTCCGTGGCCAAGACTTTGTCAAAATAGTGTGAGAGTGGCAAAGTGAAGTTTCCTAAACCACAATACGCTTCTAAAAAGTCACCATGTCCTACCATTTTAGCTTGTTTGATGGCCCACTCTATCATTTTTACATTCACCACTGGGTTAGGTTGGGTGAAGCCACTTTCGTACTGCACATAGGTGACTGTTTTGCCATCAATTTCTAACTTTTCAGTGACAAACTCGTCTGAAAGAAGTACTTTTTGTTTGCGACTTCTTCCCATGACTTTACAGTTTAGTTCTGTCTCAAGAAGTTTTGCTTCAGCAGACCAGACATCATCCAATTTTCTATGGTATAGCATGGTTATGAGACACTCATCTGTGGTCGTTGCCAAAAATTCTACCGCAAAAAGTCTGTTTTTCAACACTTCTTGTGACGCATTAATCTTGTCGAGTAACTTCCACATACGCTTTTCAATAGGTTCAATGACTTTAGGACACTCGTGAATGTTTATGGCACCTTTTTCACGTACACCATCTACAGGCATTTTACCCATGGCATAGTCACAACGTTCACCCTCATGCCAAATGCGGAATTCTGAACGTGCTCTGTAATGAGATTCGGGTGAATCAAACACTTCAAGTGCTTCCGTATAAAAAGGAGAAAGAAGTGTTGAGACTCTCTCTTCTTTTTGTTTTAATTGTTCTGCATAAGAGAGTGCATAGAGCCCACACGAACCACAAGTTCCAAAATGTTTACAATCCAAAGTTACGCCTTTAATTTCAATTAGATATAATCAC
>WTAE01000051.1 GCA_013139765.1 Sulfurovum sp. | reverse complement strand
AAGTACTTCTTACTGATGTTACACTGGATAAAAAACCACCAGCTAAACTTGACTTAACAGTTATTCTTGCTTTACCACGTCCCAAAGTGCTACGTAGATTGATTATGGATATGACATCTCTTGGTGTTAATAAACTTATTATTGTAAATAGTTACCGTACTCAAAAAAGTTATTGGCAAAGCCCACTACTAAACCGTATAGATGAGTTTGTTTTTGAAGGGTTACAACAAGCAATAGATACAGTGCCACCAGTTATTGAGTTTAAAAAACGTTTTAAGCCATTTGTTGAAGACGAATTTCCTGCTTTATTACTAGATAAAAAGGGACATCAGGAGCAAAGTAATGCAGTGATTGCTCATCCTTATGCTTCACAATCTTGGAAATCATATCTTGATGTTGCAAAGTGCAAGACTAACAATAAAGATAATATGCCAAAGGTACTATGTATTGGAGCAGAAGGCGGTTGGATAGACTATGAAGTTGACTTACTTTGCCAGCAAGGTTGTAAATCCGTTAGTTTAGGACAAAGGATCCTACGTACAGAAGCTGTGGTTAATGTGTTACTTGGTCATTGGTTAAAGGAATGACAGTGAATACCAGAAAAGAAGTTAGCATCTACAGAAGGTTTACAAAAAGAGAATGCGCAAACACTACTTAAACAGTTTCAGTTTTATAAAAAAGCACATAATACCCATTAAAACAATAAGTCCATAGGGGTATCAAAAATATGATACAATTCAAGATTAAAAAATAAGGATTTTAAATGAAAAAAACGATATTAGCCATGATTTTAGCTTTGAGCACTATTTCATTAAGTGCAAATGAAACAAGATTATTACCAATACTGAGTAAAGACTACTGTCCTGCACCAACTATTGCTGTCATGGGTGGTTATGGGAAATATACCGATATTTCTAATAGTGGCTCAGGAATTTATGGTATTGAAGTTGGATTTGGATGCCCAGTATTTGAAATAAAAGACTTAGAGATAAATCAGGTTTTAAGTTTTGTTCATTACTCAAAAAATGGTTTAAAAACAAATTCTTTAGAGATGAACCCTAGAGTTATGTTTGATCTTAGTGAAAAAATGAAATTTGGATTTGGTCCAGGTGTTGCTGTAGTCTTTGTAGATAACGGTTTTGGAAGTGATACTGTATTTGGTGTAAACTTTGGTGCATCTCTTAATTATCAAATAAATAAAGATATGTTTATCGGGATAGAATCAAGATATCAATGGGCAGGAAGTGCAGATTTTGGTATTGCAAATAATGTTGACATGGATAACCATAGAACACTATTTAAAATAGGTACACACTTTTAAAATAAAAAGATGACAGAAAATAAAGGTGGAAAATTCCATCTTTATTATACCAACCACTTCTCCCCATTAAAAACTACTCTATCATCTATTTCAAATGAGTTTGTATCTATCATCACATCTATATGAAATTTACCGCTATTCCTTTTCATCCCTTCTTTGGCGTATATGCCATGTTTCGCACCTAAAGAGAGGTGTAACCCACACATACGCTCAAAAGTCCCCATGTCTGAGACGTGTTTGTCTTTACTGAAGGCACGGTTTAGTCCAAGTCCTAGTTCTCGTACCCAGACGACATTTTCTTCTTCTTTTATCATGTCTAACACAGCTTCAAACTCTTCTGTGGAGTTTTCAGTTCCTATAATCTGACCATTTTCTATGATGATGGTGATGGGATGAGGCGGGATGTTTACTTTGTAGTTTGTGTCACCAAAGGCGATGATGTTTGTTCTACCGTTTAAAGAGGTTAGCTCTGTGGCTTCGGTGAACACTTCACCGATGGGGAACTGACCACCCATATTTTTCATTTCTCTATAGTCGCCTATGTTGATTTTCGCAGCTTCAAAGCCACCTTTGTAGATGAGCTTTTCATCTCCACTATGTACCACTGCACCCTCGGCTTCATTTAGTATGTCTTTAAGTGTATGTCCCGTATGGTGGAAGTACTCTTTATCATACGCAAGGGCATTTACGTAGTGGCTTACTTCAATGTCTTGAGTCATTCTGCCTAGGTGTGGATGCTCTGCTACTTTGATGCTTTTTTTAAAGAGTTCTATACGTATGCGAAAGGCTGAGAGGCGAAAGCTTGTAGACTGTACTAATGCTACAAAGTCGCCACCTTTTAGAGCCTCGATCTGTGACATTATCTCCGCTGTGTCAGTCTCGTGAAAATTTACAAATATGCCTTTAGGTAAGGCTATACGATATGCTTCAGTGAGTATGACGGATAGGGGAGAGTCTAGATCGTAGATGACTAGGGCAGTACTGCTGTCATCGTGGTTAAAAACATCACGAAGTACATCAGTTAGGTTTTGTGAGGCACACTGTACTAAAGTTGTTGACATTGATACTCTTTTTGTTGTATTTTACAAAAAAAATGCTTCGACACACCATTTGGCTTAACTTCATTCATCTCTCAATTCCTTGAGTACTTCAATGACTTTATTTGGATCAAGACGTTTAGTGTAATCTGCAGGAGCAAAAGCCAATTTGATCATACCCTTGGAATCAACTACATACGTGGCAGGTAAAGGTAATTCATAACTTTCATCACCGTTAAACTCAGGAAGGTCAATGCCCATTTGTTTGTATAAGGGTTGCAATTTTTCATCAAGGGTATAGACAAGTCCAAATTGACGTGATACTTTATTTTGGACATCACTCAACACTTGGAAGCTCAAAGCATGTTTTTCAATGGATGAGAGTGATTTATCGGGTAAGTTTGGGGAGATGGCTACGAGTTGTGCACCAAGTTCTTTGATTTGTGGGAGTACATCTTGAAATGCTTGAAGTTCAAGGTTACAGTAAGGACACCATCCACCACGATAAAAATTGATGACAAGTGGACCATCTTTGAGAAG
>WTAE01000008.1 GCA_013139765.1 Sulfurovum sp. | reverse complement strand
AGTGGGTAAGTCCTGTACAGGTCACATCTTTAAAACCAGCCTTTTCGAGGCTCTCTATAAGTTCCTCTTGACGCAGTGTACCTGCCACGCAGTTCGCCCAATCTTCTGAATCATCACAAGACGTATTCTTTTCTAGTGTACAACAAGCAGTATCTTCCACTGAGATGTCTATCATATCAGCAAAATAGAGTTTTCCATTGGGTTTAAGTACTCTGTATATTTCAGCAAAAACACTCTCTTTACATGAAGTGAGATTAATAGCACCATTAGAGATAACAACATCTACACTTTCATCTTCTATGGCTATCGTGTCAAAACTACTCTCTAAAATTTCTATGTTGCTAAAACCTGCAAGTTTTGCATGTTCTCTTGCTTTGTCTACCATCTTTGGTGTAATATCTACACCAATAACTTCTCCCTTCTCTCCCACATGTAAACGTGCCACTAGCACATCAACACCTGCACCACAGCCAAGGTCTAAAACAGTATGGCCTTCTTTGATCTTTGCATCTTTAAAAGGATTTCCCACTGCGGCACAATAGTCCCATACTTTTGAGGGAAGGGCATCTATCCATGTTTGTTTGTAGCCATGTGCTTTTGCATTTTCTAAACCTTTATCCCAGCCAAAGTCTTTCTTTGGATTTTCTGCCAGTTCAGTATAAAGGTTAATAATTTGATGATTATCTGCCATGGATTACTCCTCTTCTACCGTGGGATACCCTGCAAGTTCCCATGCTTTTAATCCGCCTTTTAAGTGGTAGACATTTTGATAGCCCAAATCTTTTAAAGTTGCTGCTGCAAAAAGACTTACTAAACCCTGTTTACTGTAGACAACAATCACGGCATTTTCATCTTGCATTTCTTTTAAAGCAGAAAAAAGTACTTTAGCATACGTTAACGAGTGACTCTCAAAAGCATCAATTATTTGTCCATTTTTATGTGAAGCTTCACGTACATCAAGCAAAACTACCTCTTCATCATCATCAAGTAACTTTTTAAGGACAGGAGGAGGCATCTCTTCAATGATTTTTTGTTTCTCAGCCATTGCTATGTCTAATTTTTCAAGTCCAGTTCCTGTACAGGCTACTTGTTTGTAGGGTGTTGGGTTTATTTTTTCTGCTTGCATCGCGTGATAGACTTTAAGTGCCTGCTCTCCCATAGGCATAGCAGAAGAAGACTTTTTTGTTACTTTTTCAAAAGGTTTTTTATCACAGTCAGTTTTTGTTTTACAGGTTGAACCTTCTTTTAGTTTGTTGGGTGTGACTTTTTTTTCTATTTTAGGGGTTATGGTACTATTACACTCTCCTGTAGCACAACTCTCTGCACTAGGTGCTGCAGCAAAGACTTTGTCTCCCCACTGAGGGAAAGAGAGCATGACTATGGAAAAGAGTGTAACTATGGCTAAAAAGGTTTTACTCGCAAAAAAGCTTTCTTTTTCATCACAGGCACAATCAATATCTTTAGAAGGTTTTAATTTATCATACCATGCGTAGAGTAGAACAAGGACAGTAAATACAACGAGATAGTTATGATACGGTGCTAACCATGAGAAAGAAGTGGCTAGGGTACTTGAACCTGCAAGCACAGCTAAGATGGGTGTGATACAACACAGAGATGCAGCAACTGTAGCACCAATCACTGTAAATATTTTTTTGTTTGCCATTGAGAACCTTTTTATGTTTAGCTAATAAGCTAAATAGATTTCGTATTCTACATAGTGGAGACTTAAATAAAAGTTAATTGTCTAAATTGCTAAATAGCTATTCTTTTGCTATAATACTTTAACTAAGTAGATAAGGGTAATTGCAATGTTAGACATGGATGACAAAATAAAAATATTTAAAGCTTTAGGAAATGAAACACGATTTAAAATATTTAAAAATATTTTTACGGGTGGATATGCATGTTCTATAGATGACAGGCAACCTAAAGATGACATCATCGCTCAAGCCACCTGTGTGAGTAGCATAGCTGAACACTTTGACTTTGCTTTGCCTACTATTTCAAGACATCTTAAAGAGTTAAAAGATGCAAAAATAATTACCATGACAAAAAGTAAAAATAAAATTTATATAGAACCCAACATTGATACGATGAAAGAGATAGCAGGGTGTTTTGGTTCGTTAGTGGAAGAGTATGAAGCAGGTGTAGTGTATCAGTTTGATAACACGCAAAAAAAGAGTTAAGGGTTAAAGTTTAAAACTCAAACCCTCCACCTTTACCTTTAGACATGGAATCATACACCGCTTTGATGTAGGAATCACGTATGGTACAGTCAAGTAACTTTTGACACTTCATACAGCTTTGCACATGTTTCTCTTTTTGACAGGCTTCAAGTTCAGCCTGTTTTTGTGTGAGCAGTATTTGCCACTCATCAAGCACTTGTTCAGACATTAGTTTTCAATGCCATAGGCAGATTTTAGTGCGTTAACTTCATAGTTTGAACCAAAGAAACATGGGCTTGTGTCATGTGGATGGGAAGGGACAAGCTCCATCAGTCTCATGCCTTTGTTGTTAATGGCTTGACCACCTGCTTGCTCATACATAAAGGCAAAAGGGATGACTTCAAAGAGTTGTCTGAGTTTACCATCTGGTTTGTCCGTTGTCCCTGGGTAAGAGAAAAGTCCTCCACCTTTGAGCATGATTTGGTGTAAGTCAGGAACCATACCACCAGAGTAACGTAGACGGTAACCCTCTGCAAAGAGAGAGTCTACAAAGGTCTTGTGAGTTGTAGACCAGTTTTGCTGTGTCCCACCAGGGGCATTGAGTTTACCTTTTTCATCCATGAACACTTCGCCAACTTCTTTAAATTCTCCAGCAATCACACGGTAAAGTAAAGGTTTTTTGCCTTTCTCTGCAATGACCAACTCAATACGCGGTCCATAAACTACATACGCAGAAGCAACAAGGTTAGAGCCTTGTAACTCACCTTTATAGATACCGAAGATAGAACCCACAGAGAGGTTTACATCTACAAGGCTAGAACCATCTAAAGGGTCATAACAAATGGTATAGGTTCCATTTTCATTGAGTTCCATGACGCCTTCTTTTTCTTCAGAAACTAGGTTCTTAACCACAGAAACAGAAGCAAAAGCTTTTTCAATGATGATGTCTGACTGCACGTCAAGTTTAAGTTGGTCTTCTCCTGAAGAATTTTCAGAGTCTGAGTAGCCTAAGTCTGCAGTTTTTATGGCATGATCTATGTCAAATGCGACACTTTTAATGGTTTCAAATATACTGTTCATCTTATATCTCCTTGGCATGGTTGTTGATCCATGTGATGATTTCTTTTGTGTTGTTCAAGTCTAAAATAGTGATGTGCTCAGGTATGTTGTATTCTGAAAGATTTATACTTTCATCAATAGCCATGGCTTCCGAACAGTCAAAGTAACTCTCATCAATTTTGTTTCTAAAAATGGCTATACGTGGTAAAGGAAGTGTTTTTAGTCCTTCTACGAGTAAAATGTCAAAGTC
>WTAE01000068.1 GCA_013139765.1 Sulfurovum sp. | reverse complement strand
TTGCTTACTTAAATCAAATTCTTTTACAGGAAGGTGAATAAGCTTATTTGACCCACCTAGTTTAACGGTACCACCAAAAGCGACGTCTGATTCTGCTACTTTATAGTTTTTAAGTGTCACTGGCACTTTAGCTGATTCATTTGCTATGGCAGTGTTCCCAAAGAGTAGTAAACTACTCACTACTAATGCGCTTGTAATGATTGGACGATGTATCTTATTATGCATGCTCATTTTGATTTCTCCATTTGTATTTTTTTGTATTATAAGTATAGTATAACTCATAAACACATGTCTAGCCACTTTTCGAAAATTTCAGTATACTTTAGATAAATAACGGGTTGTAATTAGCAAGGAAAAGGGTTATTGTGCTAGAGACACATGAATTAACATTTCAACCAGGCCTGATTATTAATCAGGAGTTTTTTGATTATCCTGCTATGCAAAAAAGTGCAAAAAACTGGCTTTTTCTATCAAAATATAGATTTGATACTGGAAAGTTTTATGGTCGTCATGATGGTGTACAGCTAAACCATCTACAGTTTGGACATGCAGATAGACATGAAGGGATGATGTTTGAAGGCCTCTCTCCAAAGGATTGTTTAACCATTGCCATTTTACAAAAAAGTACCGGTTGTGTATGTGTCAATGGCCTCAAAATGGAGGCTGGAGACATCATTATACTCGATGATTCAAAACCTTATGACTTTAGCTCAAGTCAACACACAATAATGGCAATTATTAGTATCAGTAAAATGCTTGTAGCAACAGATATCCCCTGGATACTGGGCACTACAGACAAAATATTCGAAGACAAAGATAATATACTCTCTAATACAATTGAAAATGAATGGAGACGTGTTTTAGAAGAACCTAATTTATTAAATAATACTGATGAACTCAAAGATATGGAGAACAAAATGATTAAGGCTGTCAAGTGTTCTCTTGAAGGACAAACAGGAGGAAGATGCTATCTTACAGAAGGAGAAAAAACCGCTCTTGAAGTCAGGTCTTTTTTACTCAATTCCTTAGAAGAGAGGATAACCATCCAGAGTATCACTGAACAATTTAAGGTATCAGACAGAACACTGGAGACAAGTTTTAACTCTCTTTTTGGAATAACACCCAAGCACTTCATGGATTTGCTAAAACTCAATCATGCTCATCAAGATTTACAAAACTCATATAGACAAATAACAAATGTTTCCGATATTGCAATAAAATGGGGCTTTTCACACTTTGGGAGGTTTGCAAAAGACTATAAAGCACTTTTTGGTGTATTGCCTTCAGAGACATTAATGGTAGTACCGACACAGTCATAATTTCAAAACCTTATAATCTAACATATTTTATAAGGTTATACACTATAGAGACGTTGAGAGTCCTCTTTTGTCATTCTCCCATGGGAAACCTTATAAAATATTCTATATAGCTCATTTTATAAGGTATCAAAGCTTTATTATGAGAAGGCATTTTAAGCCTCTATATCTTATTTCTACAGAGATGTATACAAAGATATTAATACTGTCTACATTAGCCATTCTTGATACATGAACAGTAGCTACAGAATAGGATAAGCACGATAATAATTGAGTTACTTCATTCTTGAAACAGTAGATTATACTAGAGGGGGGAATCCATATTTAGTTGGGACAAACATCGGGACAACTTTGGGACAAAAGTATAGACCTCCGACTCAAAAAATGGAAACATTAGAATGTACTATGACTTTGGAAAATCTTCAGGAGAGTAAGTAAATTAGGGAAGTTACTTCAAAGTAAGTGGTGTCAAAAGAGGGACTCGAACCCTCGACCTCCGGCTTATGAGATTGCTAGACGAACTGACAATGTCCTATAGAAGCCTATAGAAACGGTGTTTCATGAAAACTATTGTGCCAAAATCGGGTCTTTTTTTGGAGGCTTTCAATGTTGTTTCAGATAGGTTTATTTGGACACACTTTTTTGAACAATGTTTAAAGTTATTTGAAAGCAACAAAAACTACTTCTATGAGTAAGAAAGATTCCACATGAACTTAATAAAACTCACCTGTATGAATATTATATGCACCTTGATGTTTTCTTGTACCCTCATGTTCATTTGAATTCGGTAATTTATAAAAATATCTACCTACATATTTGAGAACTCCATCGAGAGTTAATGAATATAAATAATCAGAAATAATTTTCTCAGAATTGAAATTCGGAATGTCTCTGTCTATACTTATTTCATCCGGATAAAAACCATCTTCTGTTTTATAAAGTTTATACCAATCATATATAAAACTATTTGGATACATTTTTTTATCCTTTTTTAAATACTGAATAACACTCTTTGCACCAAAAGCACGATCTTTCAATTTAGGTATATTTTCTCTTGTTAAAACAAAATTTTCATATATATAAAGTCTTACCATTCTACCATCAAGAGGATATAGTGCATCAATGTCACAAGATTGAGTAATGAATCTAGGTAACTCATCTAAACTATTTATTTTTAATGCTTTCTTTGAATATTCTAATAATGTCTTATCCCATTTATTTGTATCTAATTTAAGTTTTTTTTCTCCATTGTATAAATCAATCAACTTTTTCATCTTATCGCGTTTTTCACTGACAAGATGATCTAACCTCTGTCTATGTTTTTCATCTTCTATTCTAATACGCTCTTTTTCATCTTCAATTATCTGATTATAAATCCAAGTAGTATATTCACCATTCATTATAATATTCTCGATCACTGCGAAATCTATATGGACTTCATTATATAAGGAACTTAAATCTATTTCTATTGCTGAAAACTTATTTTTTCTAAGCACATCTATCTTCTCTTCTTCAGTGAAGTGTGTAACAGCAATCTCAATATATAGATCTTTTACTTTATTCCCACGATTCAGTGTTGCTGTAATATCGGGTATAACAGTCATTTGTTCTTTCAATTCAGGTATAGATTTTTCCAAAATAATCTTGTCAAAAATAACTTTTCCATACGGTTGGGGATCCCCATTAAGCTCTATTGATGGTAAGCATACAGTTTTTGTTTGAGAAATAATTTGTTTTGCAGCAAGATGAATAGCAGTTTCTTTACCCGTTTGACAAGAAGTATTAATATCATGAGTAAAATGTTTTTTTCTTATCTCACCTTTTTTTGCTATTAATGGTTTCTTGCAAGAGGGACAAATACAATTGCATGCTCGACCACGGTCGACCTGTGAAGGTTCATATAAAACTCCATCTTTTAAACCAAAAGGAACTTCTGATTTTTTAGTATTTTGATATTCTGAAGCCATAAATCATCCTACCTTGTTCTTTTAGATTTTTTTAACTATTGCATTAATCCACTTATCTTCTCTATCTTCTCTTCTATCCTCAGTAATCCAGATATCACACACACTCAATTCATCATATGATTTGAATATCTCTTTTAACGTTCCTATTGTATAGTCATTAAATAACCTACCATCCTTTTCTCTCTCACTTTCTCCCATTTTAAAAGACATATACCAAACACCATGAACCTTTAATGCTTGGATGAATTTTGAAAAAACTAACGGTATTTCACTTTTTTTAATATGTAATAATGATGCACAGCTCCATATAGCATCAAAATCTTCTACATATTTCATTTCTTGAAAAGTCATATGCTTGACGTCTATTTTAGTTAATTCTCTTGCTAACTTTACCATCTCTTTTGATGCATCTATTGCTACAACATCATGTCCATGATCTAAGAAATATTTTGTATCACGCCCTGAACCACAACCAGCATCAAGTATTCTCGAGTGGGGATTTATATCTGTTTCAAACTTTTTATACACATCTAACATATCTACTGCATACGTTGATTCAAAAAAATCTTTTGCATTTGAATCATAAAACTTTACAGTATCCATTGTTTTCTCCTAAAATGTGATAATACCTCTAATGGTTAGAGGCTCCCATGTATGTATTATATTAATTTTACCAGTATTATATTGACTCTGTAAAAAATTATGCCGTTTTTTTGCATTTTTACCTGTCTGTTGAAGTAAGGTTTCACGTAGAGGTAAATGACTACCTATCAAATATTCATTTCTTTTGTCTAAACGTTCTAAGAGATTTAATGAAGGAAGCCGATCAAATTTCCCAAATTCACCCCTATTACAACTTTTACATGCTAATACCAAGTTCCATACACCATTGATATTTGGAATGATATCTTTTAAAACCCATGGGAAAAAGTGATCTATGTCTGCTAAATTTTCATCATTACTATCAATAGAGATATCATCATAACAATAAAAGCAGCGTCCCTTCTGATAACCATTTAAACTTTCACGACTAGATGTAATATTTATGCGTCTATCATTATCTTCAATAAACAACTCTTGTGTCTCATCATCATAACTAACATTTATCAGTTGTCTAGAAATACCTAACTTCCATCCAGTCTCAACCAATCTCCATCTAGATTCTGTTTCTAAATTTAAATCCGAAAACTTATTCATCTCTGCTAATTGATAGAGGTTATCTGTTATTCGTATCCCTTTTGATGTATTTCTTTCATCTATAAAAAAACGTTTTGAGATTTCTTTAGAATGTACATTGTGGAATGCATCAATAACATTTTGAAAGCCAAGCTTAACGGTCTGATCAAGCAATCGATCATAAGATATTTCATTTTGAGAGTATTGTTGACAAGCTTTTAAAAATCTACTACTTTGAGAAGTGATTTGTTTAGGACTATGTTCAAGATGTTCGAGGAGATGCTTGACAAATGCTTTTGCAAGTTCTTCTAAAGTGATCAAATCATTTGGAGAAGCTTTTAAATCATATAAAGCCTTTGCTAAAGCAAATTTATAGGACGCTACATTTCTTCCAAAGAGAATGATAGATCTCCAATAATTCTCTAATGTAGGTTCAACTTCATAAAATTCTTCCATATTAATTTATTACGTTTCCAATCACATTTTTAATATTGTGAAAAAACAAAGATATAATCTTGTTCTCTCTGTTATTGAGTATGGAAGAGTATAGCAAAGATATGGTTCAAGATTGACTTAGAATGTTAGGAAAACGATTATGAGATATCTGTTAATTAACATAATGCCAATTCTAGAAAATTAATGTAAATAATTTATATCATTTTTTGTCCTTGAACCAAAATAAAATCCAAAAACAATTGAATATATTCTGATATAATAGGCCAACAAATATGCAAAAATATAAATTAGAGTATAGGAATAAAAATGTTCAAAAGTTTTATCTTCATGGTAATCTCCATTTTTCTCTCAGGCTGCGGTTCAATTACAAATAACTCACTTAACTTAGAACCAGGAATGTCTAAACAACAGGTTAAAACAATGCTTGGAACACCAGACACAAGATCTTTTAGAGGATCTGGCGAAGCATGGCAATATTCAGAAGTTGTTGGATATGGACAATGTAGTTACATGACAGCATGGTTTAGCAATTCAAGGCTTACCTCTCTTACTAGCCGTAAAGGAAGCAGTATAGCTGGATGTGGATTAGGCTCAAGAGAAGTTGATTGGGGGCAAATGCCTAAAGCTAGTTTAGATTTAAATATACGTCATGGACAAATTTAAATTACCTATTACCCATTATTGATTAACATAATAGCCTATTCTCTAATAGTAACTAAAATATATTTTTAAGAGGTTACTAAACCATAGAATTTCACTTAAGGTTCACGAGAAAATTTTGAATTCTTAAACGAGAAAGTGCGTAAATACGGGGTATAGATTTTTACTTTAAGCTTGGAAAAATCCCGTTTAAACTTAAAGTATCTTGTTTACGGGATTTGATAGTTTACATAATGTGGATTCTCGAAAAAAATCAAGTCAAGAAAAAGTTCTTTAAATTAAGAATTTCACTTACCTTACCACTTTTATGAAAATTACATATCTTAAGAAATTTTATATGACTTTGATGAATTAATGTCCTTTTCTTAGACTATCAAGTTTTTCCTCCAATTTGCGCTTTAGTTTTTTATATTTCTTATAATCAAACTCAAGATATTTAAATTGATCTAAATCTGATTTTATTAATTCGTAGCATCGGTGAGTAGAGGCGACTTCACTTAAAACTCTAGCCTGAATTCCTTCGTAATCCTCTGACTCGTAAAGCTGCCATACACTTTTTCCTGTTTCAAATTTCGTGTCAGGCAAGTATTTGTTTAAAATGTGACTCTTTGTCTTTGGGTAAAGAAAATTGTTAGAATTATTAAACGTTGCCACTGACAACTGCGATAGATCAATAACTCTGAATCCATTCTGAAAAGAAAATGCTTCAGAATTTGTTAATATTTGAAATCTTTTGAATAATTCAAAAAGTATAGGTATGTCAGAAGATGTTATTCCAATGCCGCATAAAATTGGTGATACCGCTCCGTCATGTGCATTTCGCACCATGTCATAAGCACTTTTAAGTGTGTTATATATTTGTAGCAATAAATCCTTTTCTGATTCATGGTTCCAGATCCAGAATGATTTGGTTTTTTTATGAACATCATATTCTGTTATGCCAAAGTCTTTTTCTGGATTTGCTATTAAAAATGAACCGCCCAAGATCTTAGATCCCTTATCCCATGGATTGTAGCAAAAACCAATTTTAGAGCGGCTATTTTCTGGTACATAAAACTCAAGATCGAAAAAAATAACTCGACACTTACTTATTTTTATTCGTTTATTCCGCATTCATATCCTTGGATACTAATCATTTATTCAAGGAACATAATGTCCTTTTATTCCCATATTTCAGTGCTAAGAGTATATCGAATATGTCTTGATATTGACGAAAATAGGTAATATTTCAGTTTATAAGGTTTTCATTTGATTATAATTTTCTTCTTCTTGAGAAAAAAGGCACGTTTTTAGGCACACTACACTCACCAATATGACAACAACTCCACACATACGAGGCTTATTTACTACTAAACCTCCGACTCATCTACAGAAAGTTATCATTTTACTATCTCCCTAAACAAAAAAAATAAAAAAATACTCTCTCCCCATACACCCTTACTACACCAAAAAGAAAAAGGTGAGAACTAAGTCTCCTCCCTTTTTTCCTTCTTGCTCATCATACAACTTACTACCATTACTCCTATTGCAATAGCTATCTCAAGTACCACAACACTGCATCCATCTTTTTCAGATGTCTCTTTTTTCATCCTTTCCCTCCTTTGTCACAATTTCTAAACTCTTTTCATCCAATCCATTAAAGACTAGAGACATAAGAAAGGAATTATTATAGACTAGTGAAACTTCTACAATATCCCCCTCTATTGATACACCTTCAACATGATCAAATAATCCCTCTGAAATGGAAGGTAATATTAGATGATTCAACCGATGACTTTCGTGCAGTAATGAGAAGTCTTTAACATAAAGAAAATATCCCTCAATATGTGGTATCAATGAATAGTCTATTTCTTTAAAGCGTTTATATAAATAAGCCTGTATTTTGGGTGAAATGATCTTCTCTATATCGTTGGGATACATTATCTCAATCATCATCCAACCTCATCATCAAGCTCACTAAGGATATCTACATCATCCTCAACCAAATCAGTAAAGAATAGATAGAGGGTATCTCCAAATTCACTTTGGTACTTACTACTGCTGTCTTCATAGTATTCACTCAGAATTTTAATGAGGTCATTTTGTGTATAGACTTCGCCATCTACCATAAGTGTACCCCCTCTTCTTTCCTGATATTTAAAATGGTCTTCAAAGTAGGATTGGCAATACTTCAAACAATAAAGTAAATATTCAAAATGTTTAGGTTTCCACAGTTTTTCTAATCTTGTAAAAGTACCCATAGATACTCCTTGTATAAAAAAGATATACCATAGGAGAGTGCCCATAGTATTCTCATTTCTAATATATATTCCAACAATGCGTTTTTGTAGTTTAAAAAAAAGAAGGACTGTACCGCTACAAGTGCAGCGGTAGTTAGTTTAATTAAGCATATAGTTTGTCAAAGATGTCACTATTTTCATCATCTGCCATAATATTATTCTTGATGTAAAACGACATCGTCACATTTACAGATGAATGCCCAAGAACCTTGGATATTAAACTCATTGGAATGTTCTGTTGTGCAGAGAGGCTTGCAAAAGTATGGCGCAAGGCATAGAGTGTTTTATACTCTATATTACAACTCTTTAAAAGTGGTTTGAAATACCACTTAATAATAGAATTCGATTCAAAGTACGGTTTACCTGTTGTTTCATTAGGAAATAACCATATATCACTTGTACAAATTTCTTTGTAGGCAAGTAATTCATCACTTAGTGGTAAAGGTAGTCTAATCTCTCTATCTTTGCCAGTTTTAGTACCTTCCTTCAAGTTACCTTTTCGCATACTTCTCTGTATGGTGACAGTACGCTTCTCAAAGTTTATATCTGACCACTTTAAACTCAATCCTTCTCCTGTACGGATACCGGTATTCAAGTAAGTGAGCAACATTATTCTAAACCATCCTTCAGACTTCTTTATCATCAGTTTAGCCTCCGAGGATGTATAATATTTTTCACTCTGATTCCGCTTAGATTTAGTGAAGAGTTTAGACTTCTTATCTACCAAAGATGCAGGGTTCTTATCTATCATTTCATTTTCCATTGCAAATTTAAATATGAAACTCAAAACTCTTGCATACTTTAGATATCGTGACCTACTTAAAGCATGTGTCTCAAGTAAGTTATTTTTCCATGCCTTAACATCTGATACCTTTACCTCATTTAAGATGCAATATTCAAATATAGGTTTGATATATACATCATAGATTTTTAGGTAATCATTGTGTACATCATCTTGTCTATTACCTTTGTCTTCATTGATAGCATCCAATGCAATATCTCCTACTCTAAGACTTGCTCCATCCATAATATTTGTAGTTTGTAAATAATGCTCCAAGGCTGCAGAAAACATCTCTCGTTCAACTCTTTGTATGGCTCTTTTTGAATAGGCAATCCCGGTACTAAATCTTGTACGGTCTTTACCACCTACTCTGTAGTCATAGTGAACTCTGTAATCCATGTGTATCATCCCATTAGTCACATAAGTTCTAACACTTTTGATTATGGCATCCATTTGAGGGTGTTCAACTAAAAGCTTGTTTCTCTGTTTCGGTGTGGTTGTTATTTTTTGTTTTGTTACGATTGGCATGTTAGCCTCCTTTCGTATTTATAATATATGTTTGTTTTTTTTCTAATAATTCTTTTTATGTCATTAAAAAGTCAACGATACTACACATACATGTAGTATCGTTGACTGGGGTCTCTAGTCATACATAGTGACAGGATTACTCAATCCCTTGTGCATCAATAAGTCAATCCATTCTTTGTAATTATCATCACTGGGATATCCTAAAGCTTTAAGCATCTTCCGAACATAACTCCGATTACTGCTATTGTTCATAACTACCTGTGCTACAAAGGGAGTACGTCTAGCATTCTTTAACTTATCAATTGTGACATCAAAACTCTTCAGTTTCTTTACAATATCTACATACCCATCATAGGATTTAAATGGATACACACACTGTGTCAATGCTCTTAAAAAATGTCTTAAACAATCTTCTTTATTCGTACCTCTACTTCGTACATTCTGTTTAGCACGTGCTTGATAATATTCCACTTTTTCAGGAGTGGCTCTTATCTTCTTTTTCTCACGAAAATTTCCTACAACACCTCTATAGCGAACAATATCATCCACATGTTTATGTGGTACTGTTCCTCCACCTTCTATCGGTTTACGCTTATAGTCAAAATCCAAACTATATTTGCGCGTCTGCTGCAACATCACAATATCTTCAATAAGAGACTTGGAATCAAGTATATCTTGGAATGTAGACAAACGTTTCATCTCATACGTTTGAATCTCTTCATCGTGATAATGTTCCCAAAGCTCTTTGGCTTGGGACTCTTTATCTCCTTCAAGCTTATGACCGACCTTTGCTAGAAGTGGATATATGATTTTATTATTCTTTCGCACGATACGCTCCGATCTGTCCACGTGTTTTTATATTCAACACTTCATTGACAGCATGTTTAATCTCTATATATTCATCAAAACCCCATGCTTTACGAGACTGTTCTAACAATCTTAGAACGGGAAATTCTTGGAGCTTTTTGTATAGAACAGGATCAGCTTGGGCAAAAGGTTTGAAGATATTTCCACCACCTTTGACTGTTTCAAAAATATCTTCACTCTTAACCTTCAGACATTGTTCAAACTTCACACCATTCTTGTCACCTACCTGATAGAGAACTCCATCCGTGGTGGCTGAGATAGGTACATAAGAGTGACCCTCTTTATTGAGTTCATCCATTGCTACTAATAAAGCAGAAAGTCCAGCTCTAAGCGTACCAGTGATCATGGCAGCAAAATAAGGTTGAGTTACTTGAGAAGCACCCAACTCTTTAGTATCACCATCACGTAGATCAAAACTCTTTTTAGGTGTGATACCCTGAGCTACTTTTCCATAAAGGGTATTGACATACAATTTCAACATTTGTTGCAGGAGTTCATCATCTACTTTTTTAGCTTCACTTCTTGCCATAATGAGAAAACGTAAATGTTCTCTAAATACGTAAGAACCATTATCTAAAGAATCCACCACAAAAGCTTCATGGTACTCAATAGTGGCACCAAGATAAAGAGCCAAGTGTATCTCGGCAATCGTAGCAACCGTTCTACCCTCTAACGGATTTAAAAGCCCATACTTGGCATGGTGTACGCACAAATTTGGATAGAGTGTATCTACAGGGAATTTAAAAGTAATGTCTGTAAAAGCTATTGGTAAACGTGTACCATCAAACTCTTCCAAGACCTTCTTAAATTTTTCAATCATCTATATCTCCTAACGAGAAAGGATCATCTTTCACTTTCACGATAGGTTTACCAAAATCACTGACTTCAAGTAAATTCATTACTGTAGGGTAGGCTCCAGAAAAATCCGCATCAATGAAGAGTTCACCTTCAAGTTCACCTACAAAGTAAGAACTGTTCAAACCACCCATGTAGGCACGTTTAGCAAGATTCAAACCATCTTGATATATCTTGTTACGCTTTGAGAACTGGGATTTGAATATCTTTTTATCCATAGCTTTAACAAAGTGCTTGACCGTAGCACTACCTATCGTTGTGTATCTTGTATTTTCGCTACCATTCATCTTATTGAGTGTGTACTGTAGCTTGATGAATAAACGCAAGGTAATATCAGCATCATGTATGGCATATTCATAAAAACGTTCAGGATCAGTCTGAAGTAGACTATTCATATGCTCTTTTTCAAATTGAGTCAGTTCCTTCTTATGAAACTTCTCATCTAGCAGAGAAGAAGCTTTCTCCAAAGATCGATGTGTAGGAGGCAACAACAACATAGTGTCACCTACTTCAAATGTTATTGCGCAAGAGACTCCCTCTGAATCTTCAAAGGTAACCTCTATTGGTTTAAAAGTAATCACCGTTTTATAGAGAAATTCTAAATATTTTGAAGTCTCTTTTCGATCATGCATCATAGCCCACTCAGCAGAGCAGAAGTGGCAAATAAACATTACGTGATAACCATTCATTTTACGGGAAGAGATACTCATCATTCTAAACACCTGCAACAGTATCTCTTTAAGGGTCAAGCGTACTTCAGTCACTAGCTCAGGATAATAGATCTTTTTCATATAGTTACCTGTAGCACAGTCCAAGACAGAAAATTGGTACGACAGACAAAGGTTAGAAAACTCTGAATGTCTGGTGTACTCTGTATCAATGGCTACAAGGACTGTCTCTTCTCCACTGGGTATATATTTTTCCAACTCCCCATCAGGGAAGTCAGATACCCAATTAATTTTTGGGGTTTTCATTGACTACTCCAAATTAAGAGAGAAGTCATCAGGAGATTTCTGATCTTTTTCAGCTTCATTCACAGCAATATCATTATGAACAACTATAACATAGGCGTTAAATAACGCTTTATCTATTGTATGTGTATGACTTGATTGCCACTCTCTGCCATATACTTGAGTATATATCTCAAATTTATAATTATCGCCATCAAGAGTAAGATGAAGAGCTTTACCATCTTGCGGTTTTTTACTTTCATCATAATCACCTTTAATTGTTGCTTTTAAAGCATAGTCTAGAGGTAGTTTATCAATTTTAGAATTGATATCCATTAGTTTACGAACACTGATCCAGTCCTGTTTTTTAAATGTAGGTGTAGATAAAACTACGAACCCTGAAACACTGTTACTGGTTCTATCGAAGATCTGTTTTTGGCTTATATGACTGTATTTATATTTATCATCTATTGTATTGTTAATAGTTATGCTTGTTGAATCTATTTTTTTTACTTCTGTATTGTTCATTATGGAACCTTTTTGCATTTATGCATTAAATAGCTACAGTATGATACGTTTTCATACTATAAGGAATGAAGATAGCTAATCTCCAAAATCTCAGCAATCATAGATTCAGCAGAATATTCTATAAATACTCTCCGTCTTCTTTGATGTAATTACCACATATGAGTGGGACAATCAGCTGATTGATAAGGGGATTATAGGATAAAAAATATTAATCTAATATCAAACAAAAATAGCAATATTTAACGCTATATCGGGCGTTGTTAGATAGGTATGCCAAATCTTACTTATCATTCCAGATCAAGTGTATAAGTCAAAAGCAGGAAGCTTTGGCATACCTTATGTGGCAAAACGGTATAATAAATATAAAAAGAATATTTACATGCCAAAAATAAAACAGATAACTAAAGAGCAATCACTCATTGATGAGTATGCAGATATAAAATACTTCTGCCCATATTCACTGTGCCGATCTCTATTTAAAGATATACATAACGATCATAAAGTACAAGTAGTAAAGAAAGGATACAATTATCAATGTATACACTGCAAAAGACACTTCAATAGGAGTACCTACGGGGATAACCATAAATGTGGCAAAAAGTACCAGATTGACACAACAATAAACATGACAACAGATAAATATATTGAGTCGCATATAGAGAATCTATGGAATAAAGGCTATACCAATAGAGACATACATACTATTACACATTTTTCTAGAACGCTAATTGGGAAAATAACAAAAAAGTTCAGAGATCAAGTCATAAACATGTGTACCATTGACGAATTCAACAAGAAATACCTATCCGATTTAGATAATAAGTACCCTTTAATACCATCAAGAGATTTACGTACGCATAAGATTAGAAAAGCATGTCGGCTAGGATGCAGTGTGTCTCAAATTGCAAAAATCCTGAAGATAGGAAATAACACCATTGTAAAAGCTAAATCAGGCAGATATCTTGCAGAAGACAAAAAAGCAGATATCTTGCAGGAGATAAAAAACGCAGATATCTTGCAGAAAATGATAAAAAATAGTTTTTCTCATCATGTTATCCCTTCAGATAAAAAAATAGTACTTACTGACGAACAATCTAAATACATAAAACTAGTAGAAGACTTTGTAAAAAATGCCGAACTTCCCATCACTCATAATAATAAAAATAATAAAAATCGTACACGAATCACCATCAACGCTGAAGATGGAAGAGTGAGAGTATATGGGACTAGTGACAAAAAAAAATACCCTCTCTCCCCATATGATCTTACTACACCAAATACTAGACCTCCGGCCTATTGAGTTGTATGTCACATACTCACAAAGCCCTACTCTGAGAGGCTTTGTAAGTATTTGGGGGGATAGCTGGGGTCAAGGGGTGAGTCATTTAATTGACTATATCATTAAATCCGAGAAAAAAATATTCATTCTACAATTACCACATTTTACTTTTCTTACAAAGCTTTCGTACTATCTTATTTTGATTCTTCTGAATTTTTTCAATAAGCTTCGTTCTCGCACACTCATTAGAAGTAACAGGAAACGCTTTACTCCAAGATTTAAAGAGTTTCTTTTTTTGATATTTTAATCGATATATGCTATATGTAGAATCCATGTATAAATATGTTCTAGCAATAATTCCTTTAGAATAACCAGGGGGTATAACTTTTCGATTTTTAATAATAATGGGACACAAACCAAACTGAAGAGAAGAACTTTCTTCATCCTGGCTATAATGTTTTATACGAGAAAACATTGAAATTTCTGCATCACCTTCTATAAACTCATAATCCATTCTAGAAACATTTAATGCACCTATAGAAGGATATATATTATATAAATCACTCAACATTAATTTAAAATTTGTACTTAAACGTTGAGCACAAGTTCTTCCATCAAAACCATTCTCAGTACATAGTGATATAGTACTTTTATTTCTCCATTCAGGAATATTTTCACCAAATTCTTTCGCAGGAACGATATGTTCCCATTCCATTTTATTTAATCTATTCGCATATTTTTCAGTGTGAAAACCATTGCTATCAGTAATGGTTCTATCTCTAAAACTTGCCTGACAGTATAATGTTGTATTCTCAACATTATTATTACTATAAACCTTTTTTAGGAGTTGTTTTGTAGCATTATTGAAATCTTGAAACGTAGTATTACCATTTGCATCTGCATCTGCATTAGTAGATACTAATAATATACAAATTAATAAATAAGATAGTTTCACTTACAGTACTTTAAAGAGTTCTTAACATCAAAACATTGGTCTCTTGTAGTTATAGATACCGCTGAAAATTCTACTTTTTTATTTAGATCTTCATACACTTTTTTACTTTTATCATAAGCATCATATATCACACTACTCCAACCTGATTTATTATCATCTTTACTGTAAGTAGATTTATCCACCTTAATATCATATTTAATCACAACTGGTAAATCATTATGTATCAATTTTAATTCTATATTCTTGATATCTTCATTCAACACTTTATCAAGCTCAATTATATTTTCGTATTCATATACTATATAATCATCAGCCTTGGAAATCTCTGTAAACTTATAATCTTTTTCATTAGTACTCACAATTAAATCCGTATTATCAATATCACGATAAACCCATTTTTTGGGTAATGTTATTATTAAATCATCATCACCATAAAGATTCTTACTAATAATTATATTAATCTTCTTTATCTCTTTTTCTAACTCTTTAACAATCAGAGGCAAAGGTTTCTCTCCTAAATAGTATAGGTAGTCTGTAGCAGATAGGTTTTGTTGTTTTAATAAATCAGATATCATATCTTTATATAAATCAGTTCTATTATCTTTTAAATACAACTGGGCTTTTAACCTTTTACTTAATACTGGTAAAAAATCATCATCAATATTTTCATTTAAAAGTCTTTCAGATTTTTTACTGTCACCAATTAATTGATACTGCATTGCTGAAAACAATTTTCGCTCAGGATTTAAAGCATCAACTTCTGCAATTTTTACTAATAATTCAGTAATTTTACTTTTTTCATTTTTAAAATCATAATAGGTAATTTTATTTGCCAACATCAAGCTATACTGAGAATTATGTCTTAACAACTCATCATCAAGTTCTTCATATTTACGCATTGCATATAACTCAACTTTTTTATCTTTATTATGGTGTCCAACAATAGAAAGTTCATACCAGTACGTTGGGAAAACACTCATTTCTTTTTCCATTCTCAATAATTGTCTTTGCTTTTTATTGTTGTCTGTATCTTTTAAAATATTAACAAATCTAGTAAATTGTCTTTCTGTTATTCTCCACTTGTCGGGCATATGATATTTTTTCATTATCTGCCAGTAGGTCAATAGGAAATCTTTCCGTATATCATTTAATTCTGATATCTCATCCTTCTTCAACTTCCAGTTCTTTTTATCTAATCCCATCTTCAGATTAGATTGTTGACTTTGATAACTCATATAAGAACTCCCCACACTAATAACTAGACTAGAAGCCATTTGTATTGGGTTGAGACCACTAACACTAATACCAGATAAGGCATCAGTTAAAGAATTATCTAATTGATGTTCATATTCCTTTTGAAACTGTTCTTTATCCATCTCACTCAACCTAAAAGCAGTTAAGGTATCCATGATACTTGTTATAACATCAACGATTTCACGATCTTTAATAACAGTTAAATTCAAATTATTTATAATATTATTATATTCATCTTCTAAAATTATTTTATCATTGTAGATGACAATTTTATTTAACGAAGCATGCATATGATTTAAAGCCATTACAGCATTTCTTGCATCAGTATCATTCATTGTAGCTTTATCATCAATAGTATATTTGGGTTTTGTATCATTAGTATCTTTAGAAAATCCTACTGAGGACAATCCTAAAAATAACACAACACTAAAAAAGCCTAACATCTCTTTCTTCATTTTGTACCTTTTTTTTTACTTATTTCTCTGACTTAAAAGATCAATAAAATATCATCAGTATTATACCTCTCACATATATTTTTCTGACTTAACCTTTTGAAGCTATAAAGGTGCTGTCACATTTAGAGGTGTGGAAAACTTTACAAATATCGTGGGACAACTTTGGGACAAAAGTATAGACCTCCGACTCAAAAAATCGAAATATTAAAATGTACTATGACTTTGGATAAATCTTCAGGATGTAAGTAAATTAGGGAAGTTACTTCAAAGTAAGTGGTGTCAAAAGAGGGACTCGAACCCTCGACCTCCGGCTTATGAGATTGCTAGATGAATTGCCAATGTCATATAGAAGCCTATAGACACAGCATTTCATTAAAAGGATTGTGCCAAAATCGGGTCTTTTTTTGAATACTTTCAAGGTCGTTTCAGATAGGTTTCCTTGGACAAACTTTTTTGAGTTATACTTAAAGTTATTTTAAAGAAAAAAACACTTCTACCGCCCTTCAAGAATTTATATCTGGACTTAAATACCTTATAAAATGTACTATATAGGTATATTTTATAAGGTTATGGTTTTTTGTTAAATATTTTCTGCTTCCCACGTTCCACAAGTTGTGGAACGTGGGAATTTAAAATGGTATTTCATCTTCACTAGTGTCTGTTTTCAATATATTATTTTCATCATTATATAAAACTTGTTCGTGAAATTCATTTCCGTCATTGCTATCAAACTTTATGGTCTTATCAACAAATTCTGCACTATGAAGTATATTATTTTTATCAAACCATTTACTGGTCAAGATATAATCATCAACATATCCAGTATCAACTTCATCACTAATAGTCATAAGCGGTCCTCCTGAATTTAACCTGATGGTATCACCCTTTTCTAAATCAGAATCATTTTCATTTTCACAATATCCATTAACCAAAGATATTTCATGCTTTATAAATTCTGAAGTTTGAAGTTTATTATTCTTGTCAAACCATATGCAAATTATCTCACTATAAGTATTTATTTGCTTAATCGTCATATGAGGGCCGCCTGAATTCAGTCTAACCGTACAACCCTCTTCTAGTCTATCATAGTCTATACGTGAATCCTCCCCAAAACTAGCTATATACGCATCACCTGCCTCTGCCAGATCTTCTATACCTGTTGCTCGCGCTGCCGCAGCATACCATTCATCAGAATCACTCATTTATTCTCCTCCTTCAATAATTTTCCTCTCAAAACAATTCTAACACAATCTAATAAGGGTTCACTCCAGTATTCATTATTTATTTCTGAATAATGCATGGTCAGAATTAAGCCTGAACGTCCACTGGGGCAATATTAAGAGGCTAATTTATAGATTACTCGTTTGTTTACATTGGTCTTCTTTGATGCCAAAACCAGTGCATCCCCAGAACTTACCACGTTTTCCATTACGTATCTTCATAGGTCGTCCACACTTATCACAGATCTTCATTGAATGTCCACAGGCTATATTGTTACAGATACTGGCGTTTATAGTGTCTATAGATGGTGCACTACAATGAGAGCAAACTCTTGCTTTTCCAACTTTACAGCCAAGTCCTGTACTGCAAGTGTAGAACTCACCATACTTGCCTTTTACTAATCTCAAATATCCATGCTCACAGTTAGGACACTTGAATATCTCTCTGTGTTGCTCCTGAAAAGCTTTGGACACAATATTCAGTTTATATTTAGGAGCAAGTAGCTCAGTTACGAATTCCGAAGGTGCAGTTGGATCAGCAATAATGTATGACTTCTCTTTAGCACGAGTGATACCAACATATAGTAGTCGTCTCTCCTCTGAGTGTGGGTACGAGTCCAAAGAAGGTAATAAAGCTTCGATGATTGCTCCATCTCTGTTTTCATTCGGAAATCCGCTCCGTCCCTGAAAAAAGCCAATGAGAATACAATAGTCAGCTTCCAAACCTTTTGATTTATGGAAGCTCCAGAAGTGAACATTAGCTTTTAGATTTGATCTGTTCAAAACAGCTTTGGCATCATTAAGTAGATAGTTATAGCGAGCTATAATAGCAATACTGCCTTTAGGGTCATTTTGTCTGATCTTTTGAACTACTTCTTTTACACGCTCGTATACTCCGTCCTGTTTACCTACTTTGTCGTCAAGCAAGAAAACCTGTGACTGGTCTACTTTAGTGTGCGTTTCGATATTTTTTTTATACTGTTCTGGGTTCTCCATTATGAATTGACCAGCAGTGTTAGCAATACTGTTGTTATAACGGAAGGTTTTTTGAAGCTTTGTAGAGGTGTAATTTCCTACCAACTCTCCAAAACGCGTAGTAAGTTCTAGTTTACCACCTGAGAAACGGTAGATAGACTGCCAATCATCCCCTACTGCGGTTAAAGATGGTTGTGGACCTTTCTCTATAATCGATTTGACAAATTCCATACGTGCCGCTGAGATATCTTGGAACTCATCTACCAAGATGTATGTCCACTCTGGAATATAGATTCCATCTTTTACAACTTGAATAGCCCTGATGATCATATCGTCGAAGTCAATTGAATTTTGATCTTTTAGCTCTTGAACATAGTCCTGATGTAATGCATCAAATAACTTTGCAAACTTTTTTGGCTGAGAGATTTCAGCTTTTTCAAACCGATCGACCATATCTTCTTTGTTTAGCCGTTCTACACGGATTGCCTGAAGAGCTTTTTTCATAAGATCAGCCCAGTTAGCGATACGTCCTTCTTCTTGAAGTTTTTTTAACACTTCTTCCGGGGGTAGTGGATTACAGCTAATCCCGTGCTTTGTCAGCTTTTCTTTTAAGGCAGAAAGTAAAGTATCCTCGATCCATTCGTAATGGAATGTCTCGATCAATGTTGTGCCGCATTCAACATGTAGTGTACGTTTGGATTTCATAGATTCGTTGTATTTCTTTGAGTCGATGTCAGGACGCGTAGTACCTTTGCGATCTACACCAAAGTGCTCGATATAGATGTTTGTATCTTGAATATGAAAGTCAGGACGATAGTCGAAGCCAACCTCAACGCGTCTCTTACTTACATAAGGTGCTTCATAGCTGTATGGAACCCCATTGATGTACATAAAGTTAGCTATCAGAAGTTCCTGATACCCCTTTACCTTTTCTCCATTAAGGGTTCTGAACTCGTTGTCTCTAACGTACCTCTCGTATTCAGCCTGTGTTTTGAAGTCGAAAGGATTCACAGGTTCAGGGAACAAACTAATGAAGTCCAGCATCTTCTCACTATTAGAAGTAAGGTAAGTTTCCAGCCATGATGTAATCCACTGTTTAAGCTTGATTTCATCCTCGCTGAAAACACTTATATATGTCGATATACCTGAGTCGCGTAATAACTTCCTACCTAATGCATGAAAAGTTGATATCTGAGGTGAAGACTCTAATACTATATTAGCTTTCGCCGCCTTGTCCACAAGACGCTCTTGGAGTTCTTTCACTGCAGCATTGTTATAGGCAAGTACCAATATTTCAGATGGTTTTGCCAAGCCACGGTCAATAAGATCCAGTGCCTTGGCAACCATAACTGATGTTTTACCTGTTCCCGCAGCAGCCAAAACCATGTTTACATCGTTAGAGCGCAAAACACCTTGACGTTGCTCAGAGGTTAATGGATTTGATTCAACGCTATCAAAAAATACCCGCCGCTTTTCCAGTTGAATCTTCTCATGGAATTCACGGAGTGTGCCTGCGTTAAGAGGGTAAAATGAGATAATCTCCTTGACTTTCTGGATGTGCTCAGGATTGAAATGCTTTTCCCATAAATCAGACTGTGTATTAAAACTTTCACTCAATGTCTGACATAGCATATTTAATTGTTTTAACCTGGAGTCTCTAGGGTATTCATTAATAACATAGGTGTTAAATTCATTGAATGTTTTGGACAGGTATTCCTTGATATGCTTGGCAATAGATGCATTTAGTACCTCTAAAAATTCCTCTGAATCATTGTGTTTAAGAAAACGATATTTAATGGACTTATTATTAAAGTTGACTTTCAGTACCCCACCAATAAAGCCTTTTTTGTATGTTGCGAACTCTTTACAATCACGAAGAGATTTAGATGTAAATGTAGAGCCTTTTTTTGAGGTTTTGAGGGAACTCTCTTGAACAATGATACTGTCTTTGCCCAATATCCGTCCAAGTAGGTTAAACTGTAGCTGGGCTTTGACTTCAGACATTTATACATTCTCCATTTATCATCTCTGTCTTCTCTCCTATCCTTAGTTAAGCATATTTCAAATCACAGTTTTAATATTATAAAAAAACAAAGATATAACTTTGTTCTCTCTTCATTAAGTATGGATGAGTATAGCAAAGATATGGTTCAAAAAATTGACTTTCCCAATATTCATCATCTAAACGTATTTTGTTAACTTTTTATGCCTCTTGTTATAATACAACTTCTTTGTTTTGTTCTGTATCAGATAAGATTTTATATTGGTTTTGAAATTGTTCTTTTAGATCTGAAAAATATTCATCGATATCATCTATCTTTTGAAGTGTCTTAAACGTTTCATCATTACGTATCTCATCTACTTCTGCAGTAACGGCACTAAGCTGTTGTCTTATGTCTATGATCTTAGTTTTGAGTAATTCTACATTATTTATCTTATCACTTGCTATATCAAAAACTATACCGCTTTCGAGTGATGAAAGTATCTTTTTTATCTGTTGTAGATTTTTTTGTTTATAGGCATCATTAAGTTGCGCCATGATTTTATGGGCTTGCTCTTTGAGCTCGTCTGTAACAATATCTGGATGGCATAACCGAGAAGCTTGTCTAAAGAGTTTTTTTAGTTCTTTTTGTTCCTCTTCATTAAGTTCAAATCGCTCCAGAGAAATGATCTCTTCATGTTCTTTACTAAACTCATCATAGTCTTCTCTCGCCTCTTCATATTCCTGAAATAATTCATCTTCTTCAAGTGCATCTTTGGCTTGCTTGGCCTCTTTTCTTTTTTGGTTGAGCTGTTCTTTAGCATTTTGGAGCTTTTCATAGAGTACATCATAGGCATCATCAAACTCATCGAGCTTTTTCAATTCATCTTCAAGATCACTTACTTTTTCCTTAAGATCTTCATACTCATTTTTAACTTCATCAAATGCCTCTTGCTTCTCATTCACTTTCCTTTGAAGTAATGCCTCTTTAAGCTCCAGTATCTTACGGATAATTTCTCCAAGCTGAAGAGTGTACATAACATTAAATTCATTGATCTCATTGAGGTATTCAGTTTGCTCTTCGCTTAATACTTGAAGTTTTTGTTCAAGCATTTTGAGTTCTAGCTTTAGGGCACTTATCTCTTTGTCTTCATAGATTACGACACCATTATATTGCGCTATATAGTCTTCTATATATTTGACGGCGTTTGTATATTCAGATAGTTCTAGAAGTTGAACTATTTTTTCAACCTTATTATCTATAGTAAATGTATTTAATTTTATGATTTGAAGTCCTATGATTTCTTCGTCTTCTATAGTTATAGCAGTTTTAATGAGTTCAAGTCGTTTTAGTATTTCTTGCATTACTATTTTTCCTCTTGAAAGATATTTGCAAGCACATTCTCTTTTTTTCTATCTTTATAGATAGAGTGGTTTTTTGGTATTTCCCTATTTCCATCGAAAAAAGAAAAGTATTTCTCAGCTCCATCAGAGCAATTATAATATCCTTCAGGAGTTGAAATTATCCATGAACAATCTATATTTATATATTGAGCTATATCTTTTCCGCTCTGCGTATCCCATAGTTTTATGATCTTGTCATTACTGCCTGAAAGCACATATTTTCCATCTCCTCTGATAGCTAATGAGTTTATACTGTCATCGTGCCCCTCGAAGGAGCGTACCTCTTTACCACTCTGTGTATCCCATAGTTTTATAGTCCTGTCATTACTGCCTGAAATCATATATTCTCCATCTGATGTAATGGCAATTGAAGTGATTCTACCACCGTGTCCCTCAAAAGAGCGTACCTCTTTACCACTCTGTATATCCCATAGTTTTATGGTCTTGTCATCACTGAGTGAAATCATATATTCTCCATCTGATGTGATAACAACTGAGGCTATTCTGTCACTATGCCCCTCAAAAGAGCGTACCTCATTACCACTCTGTATATCCCATAGTTTTATGGTCTTGTCGAAACTGCCTGAAATTACATATTTCCCATCTGGCGTAATGGCAATTGAAGTTATACCGCTACTGTGCCCCTCAAAAGAACGTATCTCTTTACCACTTTGTATATCCCACAGTTTCATAATCGCCTCACGGCTACCTGAAATCACATATTTCCCATCTACTGTGATAGCAATTAAATCTATATAGCGACCGTTACCCTCAAAAGAGCACACCTCATTACCGCTCTGCGTATCCCATAGTTTCATGGTCTTCTGACCACTCACTGAAATCACATATTTTTTATCTGGTGTTATGGCGACCAAACTTCTTATTTTACCTACAGAACCGTTCTTCACCTCAAAAGAGCCTATCTCTTTTCCACTCTGTATATCCCACAGTTTCATCGTCTCGTCACGCCCCCCCGAAACCACATATTTCCCATCTGCTGTGATAGCAATTGGTCTTAAGTGCTTACAGTAGCCCTCAAAAGAGCGTACCTCTTTACCGCTCTGTATATCCCACAATTTCATGGTATTGTCACGGCTTCCCGAAATCACATATTTCCCATCTGCTATGATAGAAATTGAGGTTATTCTATCACCGTGCCCCTCAAAAGAGCGTACCTC
Organism: Sulfurovum sp.; assembly: GCA_013139765.1. Lineage (GTDB taxonomy): Bacteria > Campylobacterota > Campylobacteria > Campylobacterales > Sulfurovaceae > Sulfurovum. Next base: position 12,806 of record WTAE01000068.1, on the reverse strand, counting down.
TTTACCGCTCTGAGTATCCCATAGTTTCATAGTGTTGTGATCATTGCCTGAAATCACATATTTCCCATCTGGTGTGATAACAATTAAATTTATATTGCCATCATGTTCCTCAAAAGAACGTATCTCTTTGCCGCTCTGTATATCCCATAGCTTCATGGTCTTATTGCCACTGCCTGAAATCACATATTTCCCATCTGCTGTGATAGCAATAGAAGATGTACTACTACTATGCCCCTCAAAAGAGCGTACCTCTTTACCGCTCTGTATGTCCCACAGTTTCACCATCTTGTCACGGCTTCCCGAAATCACATATTTCCCATCTGGCGTGATGACAATTGTAAAGAACCAATTATGCCCCTCAAAAGAGCGTACCTCATTACCGCTCTGTATATCCCATAGCTTCATGGTATTGTCGAAACTGCCTGAAATTACATATTTCCCATCTGGCGTAATGGCAATTGAGGCTATACTGTCACTATGTCCCTCAAAAGAGCGCACCTCATTACCACTCTGTATATCCCATAGCTTCATGGTATTGTCACCACTGCCTGAAATTACATATTTCCCATCTGCTGTGATAGCAATTAAATCTATATAGCGACTATGTCCCTCAAAAGAGCGTACCTCATTACCGCTCTGTATATCCCATAGCTTCATGGTCTTGTCGCCACTGCCTGAAATTACATATTTCCCATCTGGCGTAATGGCAATTGAAGTTATACCGCTACTGTGCCCCTCAAAAGAACGTATCTCTTTACCACTCTGTATATCCCATAGCTTCATGGTATTGTCGCCACTGCCTGAAATTACATATTTCCCATCTGGTGTGATAGCAACTGAGTTTATCCATCCATTGTGTCCCAGATTCATATGTAACCTATAAGGCACAAATGGACTAATCAAAGATAAATTTGAATTCAAAATTTTATTTGAAAGGGAGAGTAGACTTTTTGTTTTTTGCAGAACTAAAGTATTTTGTTTTTTTATTGAAGGCAAGTTTTTCATGATAATCCTATTGAATGACTTTGGAGTATTTGTATAGCTAAAGTATTAAGCGCCTTGGAAAGAATGTTAGATTGCCAATAATGCTCTAATGTAGGTTCTACTTCATAGAATTCTTCCATCTTGATTTTCTCCCAATATAGAGTAAAAGAGTATAGCAAAGATATAGTTTAATATTAGTTTAAGCTTTTATATAAAAGAAGAAAAGGCACGTTTTAAGGCACACTACCCTCACCAACATGATAAAAACTCCACACCTCCAAGGTTTCTTCACTATTAAACCTCCGACTCATCTATTTGAAGTAGAGGGAACTTGGCTTATTTCATCCAAAAAACACAATAAATAAAAGTTAAACTCCTCTCCCCATGCGACCTTATTACACCAAACCTTTTACAAGCAAAAAAAAGAAGGGAAGCTTTTTACTTCTCCTTCTTATTTATGATGCAACTTACAATCATCACCCCTATAGCAATAGATATATTTAAAATCATCATACTGCAAGTATCTTCCTCTGAGGGTAGTTTTTTCATTTTGACCCCCTCCCTAAGAATTTCATGTAAAGTCCTTACCATCAAGGTCACTAAGGATATCTACATCATCTTCCACCAAATCTGTAAAGAATAGGTAGAGAATATCCCCAAATGCACTCTGATAGTCATTGGTACTATCGGTATAATAGTCGCATAGTATTTGTACAATGTCATGTTGCGTATAGACTTTATCGTCTACTATAATTACACCTTCTTTCCTCCCTCCATATTCAAAGTGATCTTCAAAGTAAGATTGGCAATACTCCAAACAGTAAAATAAGTGTTCAAAGTGTTTTGCTTCCCATAGTTCTTCTAATCTTCTAAACGTATTCATACACATTCCTTGTGTAACAAAGATATACCATAGGACAATGCCTCTAGTATTCTCATTTTTAATATATATTCAAGGGGATTGTTTTTGTAGTTTAAAAAAAGAAGGAAAATACCGCTACAAATGTAACGGCATTTAATTAAGCATATAATTTATCGAAGATATCACTATTTTCATCATCTGCCATAAGGTTATGTTTGATGTAGAAGTCCATCGTAGTTGAGAGCTTCTTGTGTCCTAATTGCTTCTGTATTACTTGCATAGGTATCTTCTTCTCAGCAGACAATGAAGCAAAGGTATGGCGTAAGGCATACATAGTCTTAAACTCTATACCTAGACCTTCCAGTAAGGGTTTAAACTGCCTTTTTGAGATAGTGTTACCCTCAGTATAAGGCATTAGGGTCTTCTCATTAGGAAAAACCCATAGATTACTCTTCGCAACCTTTTTATAGATGAGCAGTTCATTTTTCAAGGGTAGAGACATTCTGATAGTTCTATCTTCACCTGTTTTAGTAGTTTCTTTCAAAATCCCCTTTCTCATGGATCGTTGTATTCTTATCGTACCTTTTTCAAAATCGATATCAGACCACTTGAGAGCCAATCCTTCACCTGTACGCATACCTGTATTGAGGTAGGTCAGTAACATGACACGGAACCAACCAGTGGCATGCTCAATCATGAGTCTTGCCTCAGTCGATGTATAATATTTTTCACCTTGTTTTCTTTTTGATTGAGTGAAGCATTTTGACTTCTTATCAACTAACATAGCAGGGTTTCTATCTATCATCTCATTCTCCAACCCATACTGGAATATAAAATTTAGCGTTCTGTGATACTTTATATATCTTGAACGACTCAGAGTATGGGTTTCAAGTAAGTTGTTTTTCCAAGCCTTTATATTTGACACCTTTATCTCACTCAAGATTGAATGTTCAAACGTAGGTTTGATGTACACCTCATAGATTTTTAAATAATCATTATGTACATCATCTTGTCTATTTCCCCTATCTTCATTGATAGCATCTAGGGCAATATCTCCCAGTGTAAGATTAGCTCCATCCAAGAGTGTTGTTGTCTCTAAGTAGTGTGCCAAGGCAATTGCATACTTATCGCGTTCTATTCTCTGAAAGCTTCGTCGTGTACTCTCTTCTCCTGTTGAAAACCGAACTCTATTTTTACCCTCTTTTTGATAAAGGGGATTGATTCTGCAGTCCATATGGATCACACCATTCTTTTCAAAGAGTCTTACTTTTTTTATTATTGCATCCATTTGAGGATGTTCAACTAAAAGCTTACTCTTCTGGTTTGGTCTTGCACTCGTTGTTTTTTGTCTTTTAATAATTGGCATGTTATGCCTCCTTTCAATTTTATAATATAAATTTATAGTTTTAGAATTAACAATTAAAAAAGGTGGGCTAAGGACTAGCTCCCTCCTCAGCCCTTTTAAGGTGTCAGTTAATGCTACTCTCTTCATATGGGCTAGGTGGTGCAATATTATTGACAGGAGTGATACTCAAACCTTTCCATTTAGCTTTAATCCCATACACCGTATTATTCTTGTAAGCACTAAACCCATAGTCAGAGATCAATTTGTCTCTTAGCTTTCTAGGACTGCTATAAGAGTTTTTACGATCATTGCTTTTACACCATTCAGATACTCTCTTAAAGAGTTCATTTTGTGTGATAAACGCTGAAGCCTTGTCCTGTAACTTATCCATAGCATTGTCCTGCAAGAAATCACCTAGAACATCTAACTCACCCTTATATTCTAAAATTGCTTTTTCAATCATTGCCGATTGTGTAAAATGTTTTTGTTTCAAGAGTCTTTGTAAACCTTTAATGGCAAAGTTAAAAATACCCTCAATTTCACCTTTTAGCTTTTCACCTAATTCCAAGTCTCTATCCTCTTCTGCAATCACCTTGTTAAATGGTATGAGAATTACACGTCTCATAAAGGCATCTACACCTGAAACTACCCTTGGGAGTTCATTTGTGGCTATTATAAGTTTAGGCACACTCTTTAGCACACTAGAGCCTTTATATAATTCTCTAAAGATCAATCTCTCACCTGAGACTATAGTTTTATAACTACTTGGATCTACACGATTAGATGCATCTTGAGTGATGTTTAATATCTTTCCCTTAAGCATGCCTCTTTTTTCATTGTCGTTCAATTCTGGTAAGTTTAGGTACGATATATTCTGCTCCCCAAAGAGGTACTTTAATAGTGCAGTTAAGACACTCTTACCATTGGAGCCTGAACCTACTAGCCATAGAGCTTTTTCTATGTTCAAATGAGAGTGTGGCAAAAATACATATCCCAAATACTCTTGTAAAACTTTTATTGCTTCTTCCTCTCCAATTACCTCTCCTAAATATTTATCAAATAATGGGCATGTTGCCTCTTCATTATAATCATTCTCAAGTTTCCAACGAAAGCCTAACTCTTTGCTATGAGGTAATTTTTTAATACTACCCTCCTTACTTACAACCAAGAGATGCTTTTTTGCATTAATATAAATCTTCTCCTTTTCCACATAACTCTCTAAGGGAAAGAATTCTGTCTTTAACTCTACATGAACTGCATCAATCTCCTTTGCTCTAGGTCTAGTCCCTATGGACATTTTTACTAAAGGTTTAACGAGTGCTAAACGTTCTTGCTCTTGTGTATCAAAGGAATGCCATACGCCCTCATAGTAGAGGTGAATAGTGTTTTCATACGTTGCCAGAGTTAATGCGCCATTGTCTAATATATTTTGAATTGTTTCTTCAATCATTGTTTGTCACCTTCATTGTTAATCTATTTAAGTCTTCTATTGACTCTTCTATAATGGACTTCAAAGTATAGAAGTATTCATATTGCTCTTCACCTATTGCATGCCATACTCCGTCATATGACACATATAATATATTTTCAAAAACACTCATAGGTAACCTTCCATTTTCTGATATATCTCTTATAAGTTTTTTAATCATCTTCCTTTTCCTTCTTTTCCAATGCTGGCAGTAATCTAACTAGCTCAAAAACTATTTCTGCCATTGTATTCATGCCCTGTGATAACTCTTTCAGTACATTCTCTTTATTAATATCTGGAACAGTGTAAATAAACTTTTTCTTCTTCTCTTTACTATGTGTCTTTTCACCTAAATACAATGATTGAGTGCTACTGCAACCAAAACAATTCATGTTTAAGTAGTCATTTTTTCTTTTCATACTACAGCTTGGATTTGCATCATTATTCTTATGAGACTTCGGTGAAAGTGGACAATGTACCATCACACTATCCGCTTCTAATAAAGTGAACCAGTCTTTTGCACTCATCTCATTACCATCTTCATCTCTGATAAGTGTCTCTTTGTTTATTTTTTTCACTGTATCCTTTTTCAGTGACTTCACTTCTTTCTTATATTGGGATATATCCCAATACTTTTCACCTTCAATAAAATGAACCTCCTGCTTAGGGTTACAATAATAAAATCTAGCCAAATCTTTACATGCCTTATCTGCTTGGAATTCTTCTATGAGAGCTGACACAATAGTTTTGTATCTATCAGATTCAGTAATTGGTACTTCTAACGGTAAAAATAACCTATATCGATCACATGCTGTAATCGCCTTACCATTCTTTTCATTGGTTTGATGCGATTTGGTGGTAACTATAAGTGCCTTATAGCCTACAAGTTTTTTCTTCATCTCCTCTATACTGTACCCATCATCTATATCTAATATAAGAACACTTACTCCCTGAAAATTTTCTCCTTTTCTATAGCCATCTTTAAATTTGATATTGCTATAATGTAAATACCTTGTAAAATTTGGAAGTTCATTGAACTTCAACTCTTGAATGTTAAAATTAACAGATCTCTCACTGTTGTCTGATGAAATAGATAAATACATTTTTGTACCTCTTTTTATTTAAATTAATTTGAATGAAGGTAATTACTCTTCAAAATGCCCTCTTTCGAAAGATATATGCCATTATAATCATCTCACTACCAACAAATCAAACTCATCAATAGTACGTTCTTTCGGGTTCTTCTTGTAATGGCATACATATCGTTACTCTCTATGACAGCACCTAAAATCTAGCAAGGTGAGGAACGATATGTATGCCTATAAAGTATTATTTTGCTAGAATTAATGAAAAGGGAGATTTATGCCAATCATTAATGTGCCAAAACCAATAAAAGATGCAGCTTACTACTGTCCTTATTGTAAACGTGTCTTTAAAAATGTAATGCTAGCTGATGAAAGTGATGTAGAAGAAAAGTATTCATACCAATGTATAAGTGGAGATTGCAATAAATATTTTAACCGAGACACGTATAGAGAAAAGAGAGGGAATGGAATAAAATATCACTATATTCAATATTCTAAACTAACAGTAGGAGAAATGATTACAAAACATATAATCAACCTTCTTCTAGAAGGAGAGAGTCAAAAAGATATTCATACTATTACACACTTTTCACGAGAGCTCATAGATAAGAGTATTAAATCCTACTTTAATCAATCCAAAACATTTACATTAACCTCATTTAAGCGTCTATATTTAGAGGATAGAGCTGACCTCTGGAGTAATATAGAAAATGCCATTAAAAAAGGATGTAGCCATCGTATTACATCAAAATTGTATAATGTGGGCAATACCACTATCGGGAGAGCTCTTAGGGGTAAATCACCCACTATCAATTATGATGTCAAGATCAGTATGCAAGATAATACTATAATAGTTACGAGCCACAAAAAAGAAAGATTCTTTTCCTGATCTTTGAGTAAATACTTTTCTCTTGATACATAACCCATTGAACCCGTAAGATGGGCTAAACGGGTCATGAAGTTAAGAAAAATATTCTTTGTTAATTAATATAAAAGATGAGGAAGGATGATACTTTCTTAACTAAGTTAGACTATATAAAAGTATATGTCGTATCTCTTACTCAACTATATGTACTTCATTCATAAATAACGTATGTGTATATAAAGCACTACCTGATTCATCTTTGGATCTAAATTCCCCTTTAACTATACACTTCTTACCCTCATTATTTCTAATGAACTTCGCTGCATCTTTTGAGGTAACAGTGTCAAGATTCATTGCAAGATTCATTGAGCTTCCAAAGGATGATGAGCTTCCATTATTGCAATTTAGATTTATATCATAACCCTTAATTGAATCCTTATAAGTGATAATTACATCGCTAGGTATACGACACACAACATTAATAATCTTTTTAGCATAATCATTAGGAAAGGCTACTAAGTCTTCCGCTTTTACCGTTTCTACATTGGATATATTATTTCTAGAAGTAATTTCTTGTTGATTATTCACTTCTTCATAGTCCTCTCCCTTTGAAGATTGAGATATATTACTATTCTTTACTTTAACATTTAAATTAACAACTGGATAGGCTTGCTGATCAGTATTATTTCTATTTTTCAATGGAGGAAAATGAATCGTCTTCCCATTTTTAAGAAGGATAATCGCCCTAATCTTAACATTTAATGTATCAAATTCTTTAGCTGACGTTGGAAGGTCAATGTCTAATGTATGTGCAACAACATGATCAATAGGATAATGGTCAGGCTCGTTCCATACATCCCAGAACTCAACCACGGCATCTTTTGAAATAATATTTTTTTTATTGACACCACTCCAGAGTTTACTCCCCGAAGGGTATACTTTACCGATGCTAGCTCTAAGATTATTGACTCCGGGAAATGATATAGTAACACCAAAATGTTTTATATCATCCGATTTATTCACACCATTCACTCTAAGGTTAAACCCCATGGCTAGTCTTTCTTCTTTCAATATACTAGAGCGTACCCAACCTTGAAAAATACCATCACTAAGATCAATATCAAACTCATTATTGAGTGGTTGTTCACTAGCGAAACTTTCACTCAATAATAAACTCCCTATCATTATCAACATCATAAACATTTTTTTCATTCTACTTCCTAGTTAATATATTTAAAAATCTTATTATGCCTAGAATAAGTTAGAAGTGACCCCTATAGTTTCACTAATTTCCATCTTGATAGTTAAATTATTATAGTTGAAACTCAAACCTCCGGCTATATGAATTGTAGGTTAACTAGTCACAAAGTCCTATATAGAGAGACTTTGTGACTATTTTTGGAATATAGAGGGTCAGAAATTGGGTCATATTGTTGAAAAAAGATAGGAAAATGGGTATAGGAGAAAACCTTATAAAGTTATATATTTTATAGGGTTACTTAGCAAAATAAAAAGTAATTTTTATTATCTTCCCAAAGGTCAAAGAATACTCCTTTATATCTTTAGCCACATCGACTTCTCTACAATGTGATCATGATGAAAAGAAAAAGAAAGAAATGTTAATTGATTTATTTTTATGAGAATCTCTACAAGTAGGAGAAGTCAAGTTTAATGAATTCATTAAACACATACTTTTATGTGTTTAATACATATTTATATGTGTATAGTGAAATATTTATGCTATAATATATTTATGAAATATAATGAATTTAAAAATTACCTCAACAAATCAGGATTATCGATAAACGAGTTTGCCTACCTAATTAAGGCTAACCCAAAATCAATAACCAATTTAGCATGCAAAGATAAAGAATATGATGTCCCAAAACATTTATCTGTTATTGCAACATTAATGGCAGAAATGAGTATGCATGGTATTGATTTTAAAGGCCCTTTGGAAGAACTTAGTATACATCATCAAAAATGTCGCATTAAAGGAAAGTTTGGTGGCGACAAACAAGGAGTTTTAGAGCTATGATTGATCAGCCAGAACAAATAATAAAAGATAAAGACCACAATAAAAAGCTTAACGCTATTTCTTTCTTTAATGGTGGTGGAGGAATGAGCCTTGGATTTTTAGAGGCAGGTTATAATTTGTTGCTTGCTAATGATATTGAGCCAGAAGCAAAAAACTCACATAATTTAAATCACCCAAATATACCTTTTATTTGTCAAGACATATCAACTATACAACGAAAACAAATATTTGACATAATAGGCGAACAGAATATAGATGTAATCATTGGTGGACCACCATGTCAAGGTTTTAGCAATATGGGAGATAAATCATCTTGTGACCCTAGAAACTTTTTATTTGAAAGTTATTTGAGAATCATTGAATGGGTTAAACCAAAATGTGTTTTGATGGAAAACGTTGCGGGATTTAAAAATATGTATGGAGGAGTTTTTTATAATAAACTCTGTAATAAATTATCTCTTCTTGGATACGATGTATATTCAAAAATTATAGATTCTTCTCAATACGGAGTTCCTCAAATTAGAAAACGAGTTTTTGTATTTGCGACCAGAATGAGTGGATCGTATCATTTTCCAAGTCCATCATCTTTAAATGTAGGTAATTTATCAAGCAAACAAAATGTCGGTGATGCCATTATGGATTTACTTGATAATTATGATAAGTTTGACAATCATACACCTTTAAATCATACTGATATAGTTATCAGAAGGTATGAATATATTCCTGAAGGAGAAAAATTACCTGCGCCAGAAAAATTACCTCCTGAAATTCGTAGAAAAAATTTTGGTAATACTTATCAGCGATTACATAGAATGAAGCCGAGTACTACAATGGTACCAGGAAACAATGCTTTCCCTATACATCCAACACTAAATAGGAGTTTAACACCAAGGGAAGCAGCAAGGCTTCAGAGCTTTCCTGACTTTCACATTTTTACTGGTACACGTGCAAATCAATGTAAGTTAGTTGGTAATGCAGTAGCTCCACTGTTAGCCGCAAAATTAGCCCAAAGTATAACTAGTCATTTAGAAGAAAATACTTCTACAGACTTAGGGTCTGAAGATTTAATTTGTTTGCGAGATCAAGGATATAAAGCTATTGAAAAAAAATCAAAGAAAAAATCTAATGAGAAAGAAATGACTTTTGTTGATTTTTTCTCGGGTGCTGGTGGATTTGCGCTGGGTCTCACGCAAGCTGGATATAAAGGACTCTTATCGGTGGAAATTGACGATTATGCTTGTGAAGCACATAAAAAGAATTTAAAAGATATTCCTTTATTAAAAGCTGACTTATCTTTAGATGAAACTAAAAATACAATTAAGGAAAAACTTTCTAAACATAATATTGATGTTTTAGTAGGGGGTCCACCTTGTCAAGGTTTTTCCATTTTTGGTTCACGAAGATATATCAATACGAAAGGTTATGATCCTACAGAAGATATAAGAAATGACCTAGTTTTTAAATTTTGGGAATATGCAAAAATACTTAATCCAGAATGGGTAATTATGGAAAATGTCCCTGGATTAGCAACTTTAGGTGATGGTATATACTTAGATAGAATTTATGCACTCGCAAAAGAAGCAGGCTATACAAACATTAGGCACAAGATATTGAATACCGCAGATTATGGTGTTCCACAAATTAGAAAACGCTTGATAGTAATAGCTTCAAAAAAAGGCTATGTACTGCCATTCCCTAAAGCTAAGTATTTCCAAAATAATAAAGAATGGCAATATCCATACAGAACAGTTGGGGAAGTAATTACTGATTTAGCCGAAGAAAAAACATATGAATTGCACAAGAATCATGTTCCACCAAAACATAATCATATAATAAAAGAAAGATATTCTTACATTGAAGAAGGCAAAAAAATTGATATTGATAATTTACCAGATCATTTAAAGGTAGGGATAAAAACTGGTAAACCAATAAAGAACTTTAGTCATGTTTTTAAGAGGTTACATAGAGACAAACCAAGTTCTACAATGGTACCAGGGCATAATGCATTTCCTGTACACCCTTGGTTGAATAGGACATTAACTATACGTGAGGCTGCTAGAATTCAAACATTTCCTGATAACTATGAATTTATAGGACCCATTATACATCAAGGTTTTCAGGTCGGAAATGCTTTTCCTCCAATGCTAGCACAGTTAATTGCCGAAAGATTAAAACGTATAGTTTCAAATAATTGGACACCAGATACAATTACAGATTTAGCTAAGTATTCAATGTTAAGCATGGAAGAATAAATGTACAATCTTCATATGTTATGAAGATTGTAACAAATATAGTCATCCTACAATTAAAATGAGCTCCTCAGCTCATTTTGGCAAGTACATTCCAAATAAATTCATTTTTTTTACAAATAAGATGTATACTTCTCTTTATACAGTAGATAAAATTGTAATTTTAAGAGCTGTTAAATTAAAACTCCTGTAGGGGAATAAATGTACAACCATCACATGTTATGCAAGAATGCAACAGATAGAGCCATTTATAATTGGAAACACGATATATGGTCGAATGACCTTATATCACCTGAAGTATTTAGAACAAATGCTTCACAGTCTTTTCCATCTCCAGATTCTATGCTCTTTGATCCTAGTCAGAATCGAAGAGTTGCTTTTGAATTTAAGCCACCAACAGAAAGTAAAAGAGGTATCCTAACAGGATTAGGACAGACGTTAGTATATTTGGAAAATGCAAGCTTGGCATATTTAGTTGCACCATCTCATGTAGAAGGATATGCAATTGGGGATTTTATGGAGTCTGTTTTTGTAAATAATATTTATGGAAATTTACCGATAGGCCTAATTTTATATAATGATGATGAAGCGAAAGATGTAGAAATACGGGTTGACATTTCACCTGAGCTTCAAATAACATCAAAAGGATCAGCGACAAGTGAAGGAAGATTTTGGGCTAAACATTCAGATTTACCATTACATGGATTATGGCTTTTACTTGATGTGGCATATGGAGCCAATAATATGCATGATAAAAAAGCGGAGGTTAAAAAAGTATTTACAGATAAGTATTATTTCCCTCCGGCTCATCAAACTACATTAGATATCATACCAACAGAAATCAGGAAACACGATGGTAGTTTTTTATTACATATGAATAAAATAAAAAATGCTCTTAAAAAAGCAGTTGATGACGGATTAAAAACAGAAGAAGATGCGTTAGCAGAGCTTGTAGAAAAAGGTTCTCCTGGTATAGCTGATAATAGAACAGACAAAACACTTCGGGCTTGGTTTCCTTTCTTTATACAAATGAATTTATGGGATGATCATTGTAATTTGACTGAGGATGGATATGAACTGCATAAGTATGGAAAGATCCATGGACCAAATAGTGAAACGTTCAAATTTTATTTTGCCAAATTACTATTAATTAATGGTAAGCATCTTGAACTAATTATAGAAGTCGAAAAGCTGACTCGGAATAAAGATTTTACAAGTACTGATGATGCAATTACTTCTTTAAGAAGTACTCTTATTAGAAGTGGACAATTTAGGGAAAATCCTAACAGGTCTGCAGAAGAAGATGCTTCTTTCCATTCTACTAAATTTTTAAAATATGAAAGGATTATTTGGGGTTGGCTTGGATTCATACCAAAGGGTAGGGATGATGTTCAGTACATCGCAGAAAAGGGATTTAATTTTGACTGGGAACGTATCACAAATATCTTATTATATGAATAAAAAGTTTTTTAGAAATAAAATTTTTCTATTGAGCTAACTATTTTCTATCATACTCCCTAAAAAAACTTTATAATAGTCCATATAGTAGCTTTTATAAGGTTTTGCATATAAACCCTTAAATAACCTCTTTACAAGCTTTATAATCTCATTCTAGTCGCGTAAAAAGCTATATATAAAATACTAATTAACTTGGGGACAAAAATCGGGACAAATTTGGGACAAAAATGTAGACCTCCGACTTCATAGGGGTACAAAATTGTAGTAATATAGTTTTAGGTAAAATCTTCCGAGTGTAAGTAAATTAGGGAAGTTACTTCAAAGATAAGTGGTGTCAAAAGAGGGACTCGAACCCTCGACCTCCGGCTTATGAGACCAGCGCTCTAACCAGCTGAGCTACTTTGACTTATTTTGAAGTGGGTGGAATTTTAGCTAAAAGATGCTTAGAAGTC